>JACUTO010000100.1 GCA_014859755.1 Candidatus Bathyarchaeota archaeon | reverse complement strand
GTTTTCCTCAAAATATATAATAATCTGAAGGAACTAAGTAGATACGTATTCTTTGGAGCGTGCATATTAGAGTGAGTGCAAGTAAAATTAGGGGAAAAATTCTGGGAGTATTATGGGCGGCTGGAAAGCCGATGGGTCTCGAGGAGTTAGCCCAAAAAATAGGGATAGGCGCTTCCTCGACGATGGGATATTTGTTAGGGCTTATAAAAGCAAAATATGTTTCTGTACCCCAGAAGCACTACTACGCCATAACAAATCTCGGTAAGCAAGCGTTAGGTTTGCCGAAAATGGATAAAAAACTGGCTTTAAACATTTTAGGCTCCCTTCCTTTGGAAAAAGCCTTTCATTTTCACACGGGAATCGATCAGTACTTGGGCGTTTGTGCAAACAGCCTCAAGGACTTCGCCGATAAAATCCAAAAAATCGACTTGAAGTCCATTGAATTTCATCTGCCGCGAAGAGACTTTGAACTTTGGATTCGCGACCTGGGAGATCCAGAATTATCTAAAAAGATAAGTCTAATCCGTAGGGCAAGCTTGTCCGGAGATAACCTTAGAAAAGAAGTCTATGAAACCGTTAAGTCCAGATACGAAGAATTGGCGAAACTCACTCTGCAAGGGCATCAAATTTAGCAAAGAGCCTAGACTCCCGGAAACGCAATCTTCAAGGCGACGCATAGATGGTTCCTTAAAAGAAAAAGGGGGAAGAGGTTAGGATTCCGCCTTCACGAACTTGCCCTTCAACTTTTCTAAGACTTTAGGCAAAGTGGTGTATTCCATAGTCTCAGCGCTTAGGCGAGCAGGTTCAAACTCCCCCATCCGCCGAAGAGCCGCCGCATACTCAACAGCCTCACGACGAGCCAAATCGAAGGCTGGATCATCAAATAAATCGCTTATCAACGGATTGTCGTCGTCATCGCTGGCGATCTTACCATGACTGACTTGAAAACCTAGAGCCACGATCCTTGGAGGACCATCAAAGACGGTGCATCTGCTGTCCTTCAAGCCCACGGGCATCAACGGACCCCAGTGACTGCCACGCATCCAGCCCTCGACGAAGTAGGTGTGCATGAAGGGTACTATAATCTCTCCAAGTGCTGGTAAGCCATGTTGAGCCCTCACAATCGAAACAGGATCATCTTTCCCCACGTATTTACCTGCAATCAATGAGAGTCTGGTTGTGCTGGTTGCGGCGCATATGAGATTGTCTCTGGCTCGCCACACGTGCGAAACCACGTAACGTCCAGGCGTCCCGATCAGTGCAATCAACTCGTACATTTCTTCGGGACACTTCAAGACCACTTTCTTGTTTTCCATAACATCCAGAACTTCAAATTTGAAGCCTTCCATCATGCCTGGGTCGATTACGAGTCCCGCGGTGTTGGTGGGGTCGCCAAATATTTTGAACATGGGATAATTGAAGGCTCCGGGTTCGGTCTTGTCGGCGGCGAAGACAACCATGGGATCTGAGCCTCGCTCTTCGATTTCCATTTCGGCTACGCCGGGGCCCATTCCACGAACGTTTCCGCTGAAGGCTGTTCTTAAAAGGTCTTGGCCTGCACCGTATAGTTTGAGGTCTGCTGCTTTTTTGGCAGCTTCTTGGAAAATGTTCCAAGCCAGTTCATGAATTTTGGGGTTGTTTTCTCCTTTGTTGTGGACCATGAGGAGTTCAAGGTCGTCTCCGGCGTGAAACACGTAATGGCTGTTGATGAGTCTGCTTTTTTGGGCTTCTTTCAAACGTTTTTCTCCGATGTCTAGGAGGGGTTTAGGCACGGTGTGGTGTCCAGCTAGGGAACCAACGTCACATTTAATAATCGACACTGTTGTTTTTTTGGGCATTCTGCCACCTCTTAGATGCATAACTTCTCTAGTGTTCTTCTTAAAAGATTTCCTAACATCTTCGATAAACGAAAAAGGAAAAGAGACCCTCCGTTAGCTTTCCCGCAGATTCCATATTTCAACTTTATCTTTATTTTCTTTCAGAAACGTTTCAAGAGTAGACTTGTCAGGAGCGGATTGGGCGCCCTCTTTTGTGCATTTTAAGGAACCGCACGCAGCGCCATACACAACAGCGTCTTCCAAGTTTTTTCCTCGGAGGAAGGCTGCGAGGAAACCGGCATCGAAGGCGTCTCCTGCACCGATAGTGTCTTTAACCGCTACCTTGAAAGAAGGAACCACAAGATCACCATTAGGTGAGTACACTAGAATGTTTTCTTTGCCGCCTTTAATCACGTAAGTCTTGTTCTTTCCGATTTTTTTCTTCATCACTTTAGCTACGTCTGAAGTTTTGGCGTTTCCTTCGAGACCTAGCATGACCTTCGCTTCGTGGCGGTTGATAATCAAAGTGTCAACATTTTTTAAAACGGGTTTTAGCTTCTTGAATCCTAACTCGGACTTTTTTCGTCCTGAGTCAAAGGACACAGTCACTCCAGAATTTTTCGCTATTTTGGAGGCATGGATCAGGGCTTCTAGGTTTGTGCCGCTCATATGGAGATGTCGAGCTCTCTGTATGTACTCTGCTTGGATTTCTTTTGGAAGGATGGGGTCACTTGCTCCGATCATTTGGATGAATTCTGGAACGCCTTTCCCGTTGACTATGATGAGGGAGACTCCGGTCGGATTTTTGAAGTCTACGAGTATGTGGTCTGTGTTGACTCCATAGTTGCGGAAGTTCTGAACGACGAACCAGCCGTACTCATCGAAGCCAACCTTTCCGATCATACCCGTTTTTAAACCCAGTTTTGTCGAGTTTACTGCGACGTTGGCAGCCGATCCTCCCCCGCTATGCTTCAATCTACCCGCCATAATGCTTAGTTTATCTGGCAAAGGAAAGCTGTCAACGTAACATCGAATATCATAGAGAACATGCCCGAGGCACACTAGGTCAAACTTCATTTCTATTTACCTCTGCCACAACAACCGAAGAGTTAGCATTAAACGCCCCAGTAACC
This sequence comes from Candidatus Bathyarchaeota archaeon, assembly GCA_014859755.1. Lineage (GTDB taxonomy): Archaea > Thermoproteota > Bathyarchaeia > Bathyarchaeales > Bathyarchaeaceae > Kmv02. Next base: position 2,659 of record JACUTO010000100.1, on the reverse strand, counting down.
GTTCAGAAGATGTCACGCATAAAAGCATGTGTATAAAGGAGTTTAAGACACACTTCCAGAGGGATAAAAGACAAACTTCTATAAAACACAAGATTTACATACATTGTCGAGCGAAATCTGAATTTCTCAACAGAGGAGATGTCAAATGAAAATTATATTTTCAGAGAAATGTTTGGAATATAGTTGGCCTGGTCACATAGAAGGGCCGGAGAGAGTTAGAAAAGCCTTTGAATTTCTTAAGAAAAAATACGTGTTTTTGGAGCCGAAGCCAGCCTCAATGGAAGAACTGGTGAAAGTTCATAGCAGAGAATATGTTGATTTAATCAAGAACGCGAGGGCGGGAAGCTATTTAGATGGAGATACACCGGTTCCTGAGAACATTTACGAATTCGCTAGGCTTTCTGCTGGCGGAGCCATGTTAGCTGCACGAGAAAAAGGTTTTTCCCTCATGAGACCTCCGGGGCATCATGCTGGTAGAAACGGTAAAGCTTTGGGGGCGGCTACGTTAGGCTTCTGTTACTTCAACAACATCGCCATCGCTGTAAAAAGCCTAGATTTACCAACGTTGATTTTGGACATTGACGGTCATCACGGAAATGGGACTCAGGAGATTTTCTTGGGAGACCCTAAAGTTACATACGTCTCTTTACATAGATATCCCCATTATCCGGGAACAGGCCTCAGGTCTCAGGGTAATTGTTTGAATTTTCCATTATCTTACCCAGCTGGAGATTCTTTATACCTGAAAACTTTGGACAAAGCATTGAGTCAAGTGGATATGACGGGTATTGAAGTGGTTGGAATTTCAGCTGGCTTCGACGCCCATCAAGGAGACTTAGCCTCGTTGGGTTTGAGTTCTGAGGGTTACCGAGAAATTGGTATAAAGGTGGGCGCTTTAGGAAAGCCAACCTTTGGCGTGTTGGAAGGCGGTTACATAGGTGAAAACATAAGCAGAGATTTACATGAACTCATCCAAGGACTAGAAGGAAAATAGTGGAGAGTCAGCATGAATCATGAGCATACCAGAGCTTGAAAAATTGAAAGAATACTCCTTCGAAATAGGCCCCATAAGACCGCCATCCGAGGGTGGAAGCCGCTCCTTGCTTATAAGGGCAACTCGCAATTGTCCATGGAACCTATGCAAATTCTGTTACGGTACCCCTTACAATCGAGAGCGTTTTCAACTGAGAAGTGTGGAGGAAGTAAAAAGGGACATAGACGCAGCGAAGGCAATCAGTGAACTAATAGAAGTTATAGCCAAAAAACTTGGAGGCATGGACTGGGCAGCTAGACTGATTGACCCCTACTTTTTATACAACAAGGGCTTCATGGAACTAGATCAAAACGAACTAAGAAATTTTCAAAGCGTTACAAATGTATTCAACTGGCTCCGTTCCGGCGCAAGAAGCGCATTTTTGCAAGATGCGAACAGTCTAATCATGCGCACTCCTGATCTACTTGAAGTGATAATATATCTGAAGCAAACCTTTCCAGGCCTCCAAAGGATAACGTCTTATGCTAGGGCGAAAACCCTTGCCCAGAAAACCAAAACTTTAGAAGAATTGAAGGAACTGCGTAAAGCTGGTCTCTCGAGACTGCACGTTGGCCTAGAAACCGGCGACGACGAGTTACTGAAGTACGTTAACAAAGGCGTCACCAGCGAAGAACATGTTTTAGCAGGTAGAAAGGCTAAGGAAGCGGGCTTCGAGCTTTCAGAATACTGGATGCCAGGCTTAGGCGGAAAAGCCATGTCAGAGCAACATGCGAGAAACACTGCAAGAGTTCTAAACGAGATAAATCCAGACTTTGTTAGATCAAGACGTTTTGTGCCTCGTAAGGCAACGCCACTACTCGAGGAATGGAAGAAGGGTGAGTTTCAACTGCTCTCACCTCATGAAGAGTTAAGAGAAATCGGAATGATGATTGAGAGTTTGGACATTACAGGCAAAGTTTGCTTTGACCATTTCATAAATCCAGCATATAAAGTGGGATCAAGTTACGTTTGGTTGTTTAAGCAAGATTACGACGGATACAAGTTTCCAGAGGAAAAGCCTAAGGTCCTAGAGCTTGTAAAACATGGCTTGGAAATTGATGAATCTCTTTACATTCGTGTGGAAGATTTAGTTGAGATGTCCCTCTGACAACAGAAATAAAAGGGTTAAACGTTTTTAGCTGTTCAAATCAACTAGATATGGGAAAATCATCATGAACAAACTTGCAGTTATATCCGCCAAGATACCGGACGAAGTCTACAAGGAGCTTGCCCTCCGCATTCCCGAAGGGGAAAGAAGCAACTTCATTCGAGAAGCCATAATCGAGAAACTAGAAAAAACTCCCCGCCCCGACAAAATCTTTGAACTGGAACAGAGAATCAGCAAGCTGGAAACCGAACTCTCCGAGATAAAGAAGTACCTAGCCGAGCTGGAAGTCTTCACCTATGAACGGGGGAAAGTGAATCCCCACGCCTTTTGCATCGACGAAATCGACCACAAAATCATAGACTATCTTCTCGATTATAGAGGAGCCACAACCACCGAGCTTGCCGATTTCCTGAAAACAAACCGATGGTTAGTTCTCAACCGCCTCAGAAAAATTGAGAGGTCATCCAAGAAGCAGCTTGGAAAATCCATCGTTGAATACTATCCAGGAGAAAAGGCGG
>JACUTO010000099.1 GCA_014859755.1 Candidatus Bathyarchaeota archaeon | reverse complement strand
CGAAACAGTTTATAACTTTGATGTGTCATTCATGATAGAATCTAATAGTCGCTGTTTCCAACGGTTAACAGTGAGGAAGACTACATGCCCGTACGGCAACCCATCGTGTGCGTGCTGGGTCACATCGACACTGGAAAGACTTTATTGCTAGATCGCATCAGAAAAAGCAGTGTCCAAGCCCGTGAAGCCGGAGGCATAACCCAACACATCGGTGCAAGTTTCTTTCCTGTTAAGACCCTTACCAAGATATGTGGTTCTCTTCTGAAAGGATTAAGAAGAAGGGTGCGAATTCCCGGACTGCTCGTCATTGATACGCCGGGTCATGAAGCCTTCGCCAACTTGAGGAAAAGAGGCGGCGCGGTGGCAGACATCGCGATTCTTGTGATCGACGTTCTAAGGGGATTCGAGGCTCAGACATATGAATGTATCGACATCTTGAAGGCAAGGAAAACTCCCTTCCTCGTGGCGGCAAACAAAATCGATCGCTTACCAGGCTGGAAATCCAACTCTGATGAACCCTTCTTAGCGTCCTACCGAGATCAAGACCCCTACGTTCGCCAAGACCTAGATGAACGTTTATACACGGTCATGGGAACTTTTTCCAGACTCGATTTTAGAGCAGACCGGTTTGACAAAATATCTGATTTCACCAAAAACATAGCCATCGTTCCGACGAGCGCCAAAACAGGGGAGGGCATACCCGAACTCTTAGCGGTTCTCGTTGGTCTAACTCAACAATATCTGCGCCCCAGCCTCCGAGTAACAAAGGGACCGGCGAAGGGAACGGTCTTAGAGGTTAAGGAGGAACCTGGACTCGGTATCACCATCAACGTCATCATCTATGATGGAGTGCTTCAAAAAGGCGACATAATCGTCGTGGGTGCCAAAGAAAAACCCATCGTGACCAACGTCCGGGCTGTTCTTCTGCCGAAGCCTCTGGACGAGATCAGAGATCCTCGGGACAAATTCTCCTCAGTTGACGCGGTTTCAGCTGCGGCTGGAATAAAAATCGCAGCGCCAAACCTTGAAGAAGCCTTAGCTGGTGCACCTTTGTACGTGGTTCCGTCTAAAGACCACCTTGAGGAGTATGTTGAATCGGTTTCCGAAGAAGTGGAAAAAATCAGAATCGTTACTGAAATGGAAGGTGTCGTGCTGAAAACCGACGCGTTGGGATCCCTCGAAGCCATCGCCGAGAGTTTGAAACGAAACAACGTTCCGATAAGGTTGGCGGATGTCGGCGACGTTTCTAAGCGAGACGTCACCGAGGCTGTTGTGGTCAAAGGAAATGAACCACTCCACGGGGTCGTTTTAGCCTTCAATGTAAAGGTGCTGCCAGATGCGGAGGAAGAAGCGAAAAGCCGAGGGGTTCCTATCTTTCAAAACAACATCATTTACCATCTAATTGACGATTACGTCCAATGGATCAAAAGCGAGAAGGAAGCGCAGCTTAAAGAAGAGTTTGACAGGCTAGTCAGGCCGGGTAAGATAAAGTTCCTTCCCGGCTACGTGTTCAGAAAAGCGAAACCAGCTATAGTTGGGATAGAAGTTTTGGCGGGGCACATCCAACCAAAATATGTCCTCGTCAAGGAAGATGGGCGGGATGTCGGCGAGATCAAGCAGATTCAGGACCGCGGCCAAGCAGTTTCGGAGGCTAACACTGGGATGCAAGTGGCAGTTTCATTAGATAAACCGATTGTTGGGCGTCATATCCAGGAGGGGGACGTATTCTACGTTAGGGTGCCTGAAGCCCACGCCAAAATCTTGCTAACGAAGTTTCAAGATCGCTTGTCCTCTGAAGAGCTTGGAGCGCTGAATGAGCTGGTGGAAATGATGAGGCGTAAATCTCCCTTCTGGGCAGCCTAGCCTAGTTAAACTGTGACGGTGTAAGTGATTTTCCATCCATAGAATTTATTAAGTCTTGCGATACAATATATTCTCGCTATGGAAGATTCGCGAATCGGCTTCGTCAGCCAATTCCTTAGCGGAAGAACTATCACACGGAGTAAACGTGAAGGTTAATGAAAGGCCAGTCAAAATCGATACAGGAAAAAAAGCCATCCGTTTTCCGAGAAGTTTATCTCATCCATGAGCCCTACGTCTACGCCGCAGTCGTTAGAGAACCAAACACCCAAAGAATAAGATATGACGTAATTGAACCCACCCTCCTCAAAGAAGAGGAACACCAACTAAAAGAAATCAAAGCCATACTAATCGAAGAAATCGACATCAACCTCAAAGAAATCGGAACACGAGACAAGGCTGAGAAGTATCTCAAAAACAAGATTCGCGAAATCATCAAAGACTATCAACTGAAAATCGCTGAGGAAGCCATGGACAAACTCATGTACTACCTTATACGCGACTTCCTCGGCTACGGAAAAATTGACCCCCTCATGAAAGACCATCTGATCGAAGACATCTCAGCAGACGGAGTCAACATACCCCTTTACGTCTGGCATCGTGAACACGAATCCCTCCCCACCAACATCATCTTCAACGATGTTGACGAACTAAACTCCTTCGTAGTTAGGCTAGCCTACCTAGCGGGAAAAAACATCTCCCTCGCGATGCCTATACTTGACGCCTCCCTCCCAGACGGAAGCCGCATCCAAATAACCTACGGAAAAGAAATCACCCGAAGAGGGTCAACATTCACAATCCGTCGCTTTCGCGTTGACCCCCTAACCATTTCAGACCTAATCTCATTCGGCACCCTCTCATCCGACATGGCCGCATACTTCTGGTACGCCATCGAAAACCGGGCATCTATCCTCATAGCCGGAGGCATGGCTGCAGGAAAAACAACCGTACTCAACTGTTTGTCAATGTTCATAAAACCCGGATTAAAGATAGTCAGCGTAGAGGACACAGCTGAGCTCAACTTGCCCCATGAAAACTGGATTCCATCGGTTGTACGAACAGGCTTCGGGCACGACGAAAAAGGAACGGGCGCCATCACGCTTTTTGATCTTTTGAAGGCGGCTGTTAGGCAGAGACCAGACTACCTAATCGTAGGCGAAGTCCGCGGTGCAGAAGCTTACACACTCTTCCAAGCCATGGCTACAGGTCACTTAGGAATGGGCACGATCCATGGTGAATCTGTGAGTTCTGTTATCCATCGTTTGGGGTCGGAACCCATGAACATTCCGAGGCCTCTACTTACAATGATCGATGCTGTAACGGTTCAGTTGCGAACAGAAGTTGACGGAAAACCCGCTAGAAGAACCCACACAGTGACAGAGATTGTTGGTTTAGATCCTAGGACGCAGGAACTCTTAACCAATGAAGTGTATCGATGGGATGCGAAACGTGACGTCTTCTTGTATTCTGGTCGTAGCAACATCTTGGAAGAAAAAATGAAACGTATGGGACTCGGTAAGGAGGAGGTTCAAGAGGATCTTCATCGAAGAAAAACAGTGTTAGACTGGATGGTGAAAAAAGGGATCCGCAGATACACCGACGTCGTCACCGTCATCAGAGAATACTACGCTGATCCTGCCCGCGTTCATCGGAAGGCAAGGTTGGGAATGTCATGATCTTAAGCAAAATCAGGAAGAGAATCAAAAGAACTTATCGACGCGTCAAAAACTCCTTTCGCCCACATCTCTCTCCCATTATGCGTCGCTTTCACCGCTGGATCGAGAGCCTTCGATTAGGTGCGACGAAACCTCAGGTTTTTGCTTACCAAGTTATTGGGGGAAGGGCAACCGGATTTCTGCCCTTGTTCAAAGATTTAGACGTGAACTTGCGCAAATCTGGGATTAAAGTCCACTTTAAGGCTTATGTTAGCACAGTTATTTTGACAGCTTTGCTGCTTTCCATTTCAGTTCTGATTCTTGTTCCTGTGCTCCTGACTTTCATTTTTAAGCTTTCTCTCCTCTCGTCTCTTCTTTTTGGAATAGGGGCAAGCCTGTTTGCGGGAGCCTTAACTGTAATCGGTTTTTATTTTTATCCCATTTATCGCGCAGATAGTTTGAAGAGGACCTTAGAGGATGGGCTTCCCTTCACTGCGGGGTACATGTCGATTTTGGCCGGTGCCGGTGTGCTGCCGGATTTTATATTTCGTTCCTTGGCTCAAGTTGACGCTTCATTGGCGGTTTCTAATGAAGCCAGAACCATAGTGCGGGATGTAGAGCTTTTCGGCTTTGACATCATTTCAGCTTTAGAAGCTGCCTCTCAGCGAACGCCTTCTGAAAGGTTTAAAGAGCTGCTTGAGGGTTTCATTGCCACAATTCACTCTGGAGGAAGCCTGGTAAAATATCTTAGAGACCGTTCACGTCAATATATGAAATTAAAGCGAATTGCACTGCGTCGGTTCTCGGATACTCTTACAGTTTTGGCAGAGTTTTACGTTACTCTAATGGTTGCGGGGTCCCTCATCTTCGTGGTGATGCTTTCAGTGATGGCGATGCTGGGTGGAGGCGGGTTTGGACTGCTTGATCCACGTCTACTGTTGTATCTTCTAACGTATATCGGCTTACCGATCGGATCGGTCGTATTTCTCATAATCCTAGATATGATTTCGCCGAAGCGATGAGTATGCCTAAAGTTGAAAAGTGGGAGAAGAAAATCGCTTGGATCGTGTCCAGTGTCTTAGGGGTCATCATAGTTGCAACAGCATGTATAACACTTCAGGGTAGTCCCCTCTTCGACGAATATCTGTTATTAGCGGTAGTGATCACTGTTTTTCCTCCGGCGGTGCTCGATTACGTGGATTATCATTGGAAGAGATCCATAGACAAACATCTTCCCGACCTCTTTCGAAGCATAGTTCAAGCTCAAAAAACTGGCATGCCCCTGCCGCAAGCCCTAGAAGATGCCTCTAAACGACGCTATGGACCTCTAACCAAAGAATTGAAGAAGATGGTGGCTCAAATGAGTTGGGGGGTGCCCTTCGAAAAGGCGCTTCAATCCCTAGGCGAGCGCGTTGATACAACTCTCGTAAGGCAAACGATTCCCTTAATCCTTGAAGCCAGCAGATCGGGAGGACGAGTTGAAAAGGTCTTTGATCCAATGGAGAAATTCGTGCAGACAACCCTAACGTTTGATCAGGAGCGTAAAACCCAAACGAGACCTTATGTTGCGATTACCTATGTTGCGTTTTTCGTCTTCCTCTTCACCATCGTCATGCTTTTCGGATCTTTCTTTGTCCGCATGTCGGAGATGTCTACCACAGGGTTTGCCGCCATAATGACGCCAGAAGAAGCTAGGAGAGTTTTCTTTCACATGAGCGGCATTCAAGCTTTCTTCGGTGGTCTCATGGCTGGAAAAATGGGTGAAGGAACCGTTGGCGCCGGCCTAAAGCATAGTGTCATCCTTCTAACATGTGGGTATCTGGTCTTCAAATTTATGGTATGACGGTGGAATCAGTGAGAAACATATTACGGAACAGGAGGGGAATAACCCCTGTCTTAAGCAGTCTCTTGTTAATGGTTATCGCAGTCGCCGCCATGTCAATCGCGATAACAGCCACGTATGTTATCACGGATAATCTTCACGACACTATGGGCGAACGCTTCATCGTAGAGGACGTTTGGTTTACAACCGGAAAAATTTCGATCTATCTTCGCAACGTGGGCAAAGTTTCGATTAGAATAGCCGCCGTATACGTAAATCACACGCCCCAATCGTTCACGCCTCTTGAGTTAGAAGAAGACAAACACGGCTGGTTAAATGTCACTTACAGCTGGAGTTCCAACTCTGTATATCACATTAACGTCGTAACCAATAGGGGGACCAAAGTTGTGGACTATTACACGTCTCCGTCTTAAACGGGATCGACGCGGCGTCAGCAACATAATCGTCGTCGTGCTCAGCCTAGTAATTATTGTAGCCATCATAGCGAACATTGT
>JACUTO010000098.1 GCA_014859755.1 Candidatus Bathyarchaeota archaeon | reverse complement strand
AGAATCCTATCCAGAGACTACTCGTATGAGTCCCTTCGGTTCTGCTATAACTTTTTCACACTTCTTGAAGATCGCTTTCAAAGTATTAGCTCGCTTAAATCGTACGTGGCTACGCATAGGACTGTATCGGCACCTCCATAGTAGATAAGGAGTTGGTCATCCATCAAAATCGCGCCACAGCTGAAGACAACATTAGGTACTCTTCCAAAACGCTCATAGTCTGTGGTGGGCTCCAAAATGGGGCTTTCAGAACGGTACAAAACTCTTTCGGGATCATCTTTATCAAGAAGGAGAACACCAAGGCGATATACTCTCTCAAAGTTTACGCCGTGATATATGAAGAGCCATCCCTCGCTTATCTCTATTGGTGGGCCGGCTGCGCCTACTTTCAGGCAGTCCCACTTTCTCAACATAGGTCCTGTTATTGCCTTTATGTCAGACCAATGATGGAGATCATCAGAGTATGCTATACAAATATCTGGATCAATACGATGGAACATAACATAACGACCGCTAACTTTACGAGGAAGAATCGCGGCATCCTTATTTCGAACACCTGCAAATGGTATTGATCTTTCTCCCCAATTCCACCGCTTATTAATAAAATCATCTGTTGCAATGGATGTCAAAGCAATCTGATGCGCGTTTGAAACACGGTCACGTAATGCTGTATAGGCCATAATGCATTGTTCATCTAACAAAGTTAGTCGAGGATCCTCGCAACCATCTTTTCCAGTATAGTTTCCTGGCTCAAAAACAGGAGACGATAGTCGTTCTTCGATGTGATAACCATCTAACGAGGAGGCATAGCCAAGTCGAGAAATCCCGTCATTACCAACAGCACGATACAGAATGTGGACTCGCCCACCGACATAAAGAACGGCAGCGTTAAAAGTTGCACGTGCCTCCCACGCATGTTTTAATATTGGTTTAAGAATTGGGTTTCCTTGAAATCTCTTCATTAGAGGTCTTCCTTATGGTTCATTTGGAAATCGTAAGATTTTTTGTTTATGAATTGAAACTACGGATTTAAGAACTTGGTTGCGCGCATGCCTTGTTTCCTAAATCTTGACTGGCGGTATTCCGACAAGTTCATCCAAGATTCTCCTTAACGCCAACATTCCCATCAAGCATCCCTTTTTATCTACTACTGGAAGATGTCGTATACGATGTAAAATCATGAGCCTCTTAGCTTCTGCAAATGAGGCGTCTTTCCTTATTGTTACGACGTTTTTTGACATAACATTTGTTAGGTGTGTGTTTAGGGGAACTTTTCTGGCCACGTTTCTGAGGGCATCTCGTTCTGTAAATATTCCCTTACATTTTCTTTTATCGTCCGTTATCACCAGTGCTCCAACATGTTTTTCGAAAAGAATTTTGATCGCATCCTCAATTGTCGTCTCTTCTTTTGTTGTTATCACGTTTTCTATCATTAGATCTCGAACCTTCAACTCTTACACCACCACAATCATTTTTCTGGATTCCTTTATATAGTTGTACACTGTATGGCTGAATAATTTGCGTCTGTTTATTATGCTTAACTAATAAATTTGAAATTGCGCTTTTAAGATCGAAGATTAGACCTCTGGAAATAGATCGAATTTTGTAAATAATCCATAATGCAAACATCTTGGTTAGGTGCTTAGGTTTCCAATTCGAGGCGAGCCAGAAGATAAGATATCGTAGCTTCAGCGCCTTGATTCAAGTTCAACCCTTGAGGAGTAATACCGTCATAGCAAGCACCTGTAGTCGGGTCGTAGACCATTACATTCTGAGTGTTCTTTCCCAAAAACCAGTCAAAAGCAATGTATGCTACTCTTTGATACTTCTTCTCGTTAGTTAGGTGAAAGGCTGTCAGAGCTGCTTCTACCATGCACGATGCCTCAATTGGTTGTTGATCGTATAAGGCTCTCTGACCACCCCTCTTGTACCATCCTTTGTTGCCGATTGGGACGAATTTCTCATCAATTACCTGAACTTCAACAAGAAAGTCAAAGGATTCCTTCGCTATCTGAAGGTATCTTTCATCTCCAATGATACTGTAGGCTCTAAAAAGGGCCTGAGATAAACGCGCATTAACATATGTAAGATAAGGTTCAAACCAACACCAATCAGAAGAAGATACTCGCTGATAGCTGTCCAGCATTTGCTCAGTCAATGACACTATATTTTTGGAAAGATTGTGGTCATGCGGGAAAGCCTCATAATAGTAGCAAAGACCCAGAATTGTAAAGGCTTTAGCTCTAAGACTCCTAAAGTTGGATGCGTGCCGAAAGCCTTTGTCAAAAATCTCTTTCGATGTAGTTTTAATGCCTTTAGAAAGATTAGTTGAAATAGTATATCCGCAAGCCCAGAGAGATCGTCCCATGCAGTCTTCTGACCCCACATCATCAAGGAAATGACGATCATAACTTAATAGATTGTGAAATTTACCGTCAGGTCTTTGCATATGAAATAAGAAACTTAAATATGTAGTAGCTAGCTTGCTTACATCGGAATCATCATAAAGCTGAAGGAATTTTATGCAAGCAACTAGTGCACGGGCGTTATCGTCTATAGTATAGCCTTCCTTTCTGTTGGGAATCGAATATTTAGTATGCTGAAGGATACCAGTATCATCTGTCAGGGCTTTAAGACGATCTAGTTTGATAGGTGGTTTAATATCTATCACCCCTTAATCTTTAAGGAAACGATTGAACAACTTGACATATTTTTCTGCAACTTTTGGCCAAGTAAAGTTTCTACTATAAGCATAAGCTTTCCTCTCCAATCTAAGCCTTAGTTCTGGATCTTCTAGAAGTCTGTTTATGCATTCAGCGATTGAGGTAGGGTTTCTAAACTTGCATATCAATCCTCGTCCATCTGCCAAAGCCTCTTCAGCATGAAGGTACGGGGTCGATATAATGGCCTTACCAGTTCCTAAGGCATAGACGAGCGTTCCACTGCTGATCTGATTCCGATCGACATATGTGGTGATGTAGATGTCTGTTGCTTGGAGATACCTAATTAGTTCCCGTTTGGAGAGAAAACGATTGTAGAACCTCACATGTTTCCCCAATTTGAGTTCATCAACTAGCCTCATCAGCCTCTTCCGATAACGCTCGCCCTCAATTTTTCTTACTTCCGGATGAGTCTCTCCAATTACGAGGTAAAGAATTCTTGGTTCTTTCTTAACGAGGGAAGAGAGCGCTCGAATAGCATATTGAATACCCTTCCCACGGTTTATCAGTCCAAAAGTAGACAAAACTATCCTACCTTTTAAACCAAGAGAAGGTTTAGGCCTTTCACTGGTAACAAATGGAACATCGGGACAACCATGCGGGATAACGTTGATTTTTTTACGTTTAATATTGTAATTTTTTAATAGTTGCACAGCTGTTCTCGTCGTGACGACGATCGACGCACTATGGTGTGCAATGCTTTCCAAAACTGTTCGAGCTGCAGATCCAAAGTTGGGTATGATGGTGTGGAGTGTAGTTATTACTGGTTTCTGAAGATCCTCTAAAAATGAATTAACGTATTTTCCCCACTCTCCTCCAAAAAGACCGAATTCGTGTTGGAGATTTACTAAATCAACTTTGGATAGACTAGCGTAGCGAGCGGCTTGGACGTAATCATCAATAGAGTCTCGTTCAATTTGAAATTTAACTCTCCTATCATATTTGTAGATTGCCCCCTTCTCATTTATTGCGATGACCACTGATGGTCTAAACTCATGAAACCGATCTATGGCATCGATCAGATCTTTTGTGAAGTTTGCTATACCACACTCTCGCGGCGGATAAGTGCTTACATAAGCGATCCCTTTTTCATTAACATTGGAAAGGGAGAGTTTCTGCATCACTTTGTAATGTCACCTTCCTTTTGTTTTAAGATACCAGCATTATTGCAGTTTTTAATGAGTTTAGTTTTTCTCTCCGTAGCTTTAGACCAAGTTTCACTAACGCTACCTCGAAGTTCCTAAAGTCATAGCCTTCCACTCTATTTTTATGCCAAAATTCTTTAAGTTTCTCCAAAGCATTTTCATCTGATTCTATTATTCCTAGTTTCTTTGCCGCAAGAATTTCGATTGATGTCGGCTCTGGATCCGCGTTTTTCCACAGCCCTCTCAATTCTCGAAGGAATATCTTTGTAGTTACCGGTCCTACGCCTCTGAACTCTTGGAGCCTCCTCTCCAGATCTTTAGGGTTTTGGCTTATCTTATCCAGCTTCTCAATGTCTCCATCGTAGTTCTCCAACAATTTCTTAGATACGCCCATAATATAGTCAGCGGTGATTCCGTTGTAGCGAACGTATCCTCCACGACCATGCAGATTGATGAGTGTTTCTTGATTGATTGTAGCAATTTTTTGCGCGGAAGTTAGCCCCGCCTCATCATAGGCCTTGTAAGTCCTTTTAGCAATAATTGTGGAAATCCTTGCTCCAAAAAGTATGGAAGCCAAAAACCATTTGAAAGGTTCCTTCTTTACATCTATCCCAAGTTCTTGAGAAAAGAGCTTCCCATAGCGCTCTAATAATTTACGCAAGTTCATGTAGATATTATCTCTTTGTTACGTTTTTCAGTTCCTTAGTGTCGGATGGATTCAATTTCCAGAAATCCGACCGACCCCGAGAACTACTGCTAATATCACACTTATAAATTCAACACCCGAGAACAGCAAGTTTCAGACTAAATAATGTCATTGGAACAAAAGCTTTCTAACCCAGAGATTTAGGTGTTTGCATTAACTTACTCTACCTACCTTTGGGACAACCTTCTCCATAAAAAGTCTTCTATTTTCTCTGTACTTCCTGAAGAGCAATATAAAGAGAGTTGCACCTTCGCGTACGTATTGACTGACCTTTTCTACACATTTTTCGGGGGAACCAGCAATCGTTGATTTCAAGTATTCTTCTAAGGGTGTTTGTTTAGGCTTTAAGACCTCGATTTTTCGGGCTAGAGCATCGTCATCTTCGTCTATAATAACCTCTCCGACCCATGATTTTTGTATCGCGTTGAAGTCTCTGTTCACCCTCTTGCAGTGTTTCTTGAGTATCCTCATTTTTCGAGCGAAGTCTTGGGGTGAGGCTCCAACATTGTATCCGTCAGCAAGTTCAGCCACGACCTTGAGCGTAAGTTTTTCGCCTGCTCCTCCAATCCATAGAGGAGGGTGAGGCTTCTGCAAGGGTTTGGGTTCGCAAATCGCTCCTTTTATGTTATAGTACTTACCTTGAAAGCTTGGCTTCTTCTCAATCCACATTTTCTTAATGACGGTTATTGCTTCCCTAAGTTGCATAATTCTATCCTTGGCCTCTGGGAGGGGGAAGCCATAGGCGACATACTCCTCCTTGTGCCACCCGGCTCCCATACCTAACTCCAATCGTCCATTTGAAATATTGTCGAGGGTTGAAGCCATCTTAGCTAGTAGCGCTGGATTACGGTATGAGTTACATAAGACTAGTGTCCCCAACCTTATTTTCTGGGTTAAAGACGCTAAGGCAGATAATGTGGTCCAAGATTCCAAAACCGATCCTTTCTCATTGAAAGGTAGCTGATGGCCCTTCCAAATAAGGTGGTCCATTATCCACGCTGAGTGATAACCCAAAGCTTCTGCCTCCAGAACATGCAACTTGAGTTTGGGAAAATCTAAATAGTAATCAAAGTAGATTCCAAACCTGACACGAGACATTCAAAGATCCCCCATCTTACATTTGGCGCTGCGCGTGCATGTGAATTGTTGTTCATGACAGCCAACCGTTACTTGACCAAACGTCTCTGATGTCGGTCAAGGAGGACCGCGTTTACAGCTTTAAATAACATCCAGAAAATCCATAGAACTATTGTTATGAGCACCAAGCCACTTAGCGAGGGGTGGATTGCCGCAAGAAAAGGTGAATACAGCGCGTATAAAATCAAG
>JACUTO010000097.1 GCA_014859755.1 Candidatus Bathyarchaeota archaeon | reverse complement strand
CGGGCATGACCACAGACACGGTTGCGGCGTTAATTGTTGAACAAGTGAATGCTGATTTGTTCGTCAAAGCCACAGATCAAGAAGGCATATACAACAAGGACCCTAGAAGGCATGCTGATGCAGTTAAACTTGAACATCTAAGTTTTGAGGATTTATCCCGAGTGTTCGCTGAAAACAAACATAAAGCTGGAATACATCAGATTCTTGACCCAGAAGCAGTTAAGATTCTTAAAAAAGAACGGGTTAAAGTTATTGTTGTTAACGGGTTTAAACCTGAAAATGTTTCGGTTGCTGTTAAGGGAGAAAAAGTTGGAACATTAATTGCATAATGGATTTAGATGCGTGTTTTTCGCATAAGACTTATATGTCACATGTTGATATCAAATGCGATATCACAGGTGATACTACTGTTCAGCCACTGGATGAGACACACAGCAAGCGTTCCCAAGGGCTTCCTGAGATACTACGTGCTTGAACTCCTAAAAGAGAAATCCATGTCCGGGTCAGAAATAATGGAAGAAATCGAAAAGAAAACAGATGGACGATGGAAACCAAGTCCAGGCTCAGTCTATCCGCTTCTGGCGTGGCTGCAAGACAACGGCTACACAAAAGAGAAACCAACGGAGGCAAGTGGAATAAAACGTTACACGCTTACAAAGCAAGGTGAGAAATTCTTTGAAGAGCAAGTGAAACTTAAAGAAAAACTTCAGAAAAAGCTAGAGTTTTTGGCACCTCCGTTTTTTGGTGGATTCTGGTTTAGCTCCCACCCAGAAAAACTGCGTGAACTTCGAGAATCTGTAAGACGATTTGCCAAAGCACTTTTTAACCTTCGGATAGCCTTAGAGGAAAATTTGACAGAGCAAGCCTTAAAAGAGGTTAGAGAATTTTTGAGTGACACCTCCGAAAAAATTGAGGAAATAAGCAAGAAGCTTAGAGGGGAAAATAAATGAGTGACGACATGATAAGGGCTTATGGTTTAACCAAAGTTTTTAACAAAAGCCTAGTGGCAGTTGATCACATAAACTTCAACGTCAAGGAAGGCGAAATTTTCGGATTTTTAGGTCCTAACGGGGCTGGCAAAACCACGACAATAAGGATGCTCTCCACATTAACCAGGCCCACGGAGGGCACAGCCACAGTCGGCAACTACGACGTAGTAAAGGATGACAATGAGGTGAGGAAACTCATCGGCTTGGTTTCCGAAAAAATAATAATGTACGACCGGTTAACAGCCAAGGAAAACCTCTGGTTTTTCGGAAAACTCTACAATATCCCAAAAGAAGTTCTCAACAAAAGGATCGACGATCTGCTAGAGCTGGTTCAACTAAGTGATTGGAAGGATTCTCAGGTGGGCACATTCTCATCAGGTATGAGGCAGAGGATGAATGTAATAAGAGCGTTGCTTAACATGCCAGAAGTGCTGTTCCTAGATGAACCCACACTAGGTTTAGATCCACAATCCTCAGTCGAGGTTAGAGAGTTCGTAAAGAAAATCAATAGAGAAAATAAGACGACGATCATCCTCACAACACACATGATGGTTGAAGCCGACATGATCTGCGACCGCATAGGCATCATAGACCACGGGAAAATTGTCGCCCTTGATACATCAACAAATCTGAAAAAGCTTGTTTCCGGAGCTGACACAACTATCTTGGGACTAGAGATTGCAAATCTCACCACCAACATGATCGTGCCGATACAATCTCTAGAATGCGTAAATTCCGTCTCTCATGACAACTCCACACACATCAAGGTTCATGCTAATGGCGATGAAGCATTTGACACTATAATCGATACCATAAGAGCAGAGAAGGGCAAGATAAACCTAGTAGAGAACCTTCAACCCACACTTGAAGACGTGTTCTTACACGTCACTGGTCGCGAAGTTAGAGACAATGCAGACCAAAAGATACCATTGAAAAGGCACAGACATCTTATGTCACGACGGAGGGTGAGGTGAGGCCGAGTGAGCGTCAAGAGTATGATCTCTCACAGCCTCATGGTTGCTTGGAAGGACCTAATGGAGTTGTTTAGGAACAAATTAGGGCTGATTATGCTCGTGTTAATGCCGATATTCATGATGAGCATGGTCGGCTTCATATATCCCTCTGACACGTCCGTAAGCGACGTATCCGTCGCCCTAGTGAACGAGGATCAGGGATACGGGAACTACAGTGCAAGTGCAATGCTCATCATGGCCTTGGAGACGATGAATAACAGCACGGAAATGATGATCATTACTAATGCTTCAAGTCTCGATGAGGTAAGGGACATGATCCAGAGGGGCGACGTTGAAGGAGGCATAGTAATCGCCAGCAACTTTACCTTAAGCCTCATGGGTGGAAAGCAGGGAATCATTACAATTGTAACCGACCAGTCTAACCCTCAGATGTCGATGCTTCTGCAGACTGCCTTGAATGAAGTGTTTGAACAGATAGGCACATTGGTGGCTGAGCAGAACGTTCAGGGGCTGGGCGTTAACGAAGGCAACTCACTTGCGGTCGTGAAGCCTTACAGTGTTCAGACAGAAGGAGCCGTTCCAGGGCACTTCAGTTATTTCGACTTCATAGCCCCTGGGATTATGGCCATGACTGTGATGATGAGCGTTATGACAGGACTCCCTGCAGCTATCTCCCACGAGAGGGAGGTTGGCACGTTGGACGGAATGATGGCGGCTCCCATCAGCAGGCTTGCTATAATACTTGGAAAAACCCTCGCCCAGACTGCTAGGGGTCTACTCCAAGGGATTCTCATACTGACATTGGCTGTGGCTTTGTTCGGCGTCACCATCCACGGGAGCATTCTGTTAGTCTTTGCATTGCTTTTGTTGGGGGTGTTCAGCTTCGTTGGCCTCGGCGTTGTGATAACGTCCTTTGCAAAGGATCAGGAGACGGCTATGATGATAATGATGACTTTAATGTTCCCTATGATGTTCCTCAGCGGCGTGTTCTTCCCGATACAGCAGATGCCTTGGTACATGCAGGACATCTCAAAATTTCTTCCACTGACCTACGCAGCCACAGCTCTGAGGAAGGTTATGGTGCTTGGAGCAGGGGTGTCCATGATAACCACTGAGCTCGCGGTACTGATAGGATTTGGGGTCGTCATGACGACAATAGCTGTGCCAGTGTTCAGGAGAGCCATGACCAGGTAGGGCGGAAACTCATGTATGCATGTACCAACTCCATAAAGTTGATGTGAGGTTGCTAGATATGAATGGAAAACCACCATTAATAGAATGCAAACACTGCGGTTTAACCATACCAAAAAAGAAGAGAAGAGAACATCTAAAAAGGGTTCATAAGATATCAGTCGGTTTGAAGGGATGGATAGGCAAGCATTTTAGAGAACGTAAGTGGAAACATGGCTGGAAAAAACCGTCAATTATAGAGCTTGAATAGAAAAACCACTTCTGGAAAAATTGAGGAATTATGCAAAAAAAATGAAAGAGGATGATGAGTGTGACGATATCTGTTGTTGAAACAATAAACCTTAGAAAGACCTACATGCTTGGTAAAGTTCCGGTAAATGCTCTGCAAGGAGTAAATTTGAAAGTTGAAAAGGGCGATTTCCTCGCAATCTTAGGTCCTTCTGGAAGCGGCAAATCTACGCTTCTGAATATGATCGGCGCATTAGACAAGCCAACAGAGGGAAAGGTTTTCATAGAAGGTGTTGACGTTTCCACGTTAAATGGCACCGGATTGGCTGATTTAAGGCAGAGGATAGGCTTTGTATTTCAATTCTTCAACCTTATTCCACGGCTCACTGCAAAAGGAAATGTTGAATTGACGATGGCTATACTTGGCTTAGGCAAGAATGAGCGAAGAAAACGCGCCAAAGAACTTCTGGAAACCGTGGGCTTAAAAGAAAGAGCGAATCATAAACCTGCTGAACTCAGTGGCGGTGAACGTCAACGTGTGGCAATTGCTAGAGCCTTAGCAAACAATCCGAAATTTCTCCTGATGGATGAACCTACAGGAAACATAGACTCAAAAACTGCAAACGAAATAATCGAGCTGATTAAAAGGCTGAATGAGGAGAAAGGCGTAACCATAATAATTGTGACACATGACCAACAAATAACATCACAAACGAAGAGAACAGTGCAAATGCTTGATGGCTTAATAATCAAGGAAAAGGTGAATTGACATAAAAATAAGTGACGTTTTCTCCTATGCCTTCGGTGCAATACGATTGAGGAAACTTCGTGCAGGCCTAACAACCTTAGGCGTAGTTATCGGCATCGCAGCTATCGTTGCATTGCTTTCAATTAGCCAAGGCCTTCAAGATAGCATAACTGAGCAGCTTCAAACAGGATTCGCAACCAACACGTTAATTGTTTCTACTGGAGGAGGCTTCGGTATGGGTCCTGGCGCAATGACCGCAACTGAATCTGATTTCAAACTGTTAGTGAATCACACACGAATAATTGATGAAATAGAAGATGTTGACATGTCAGCGGCGGTAATTCAAAAGCCAGGCTGCTACATCAGATCTGGCGAAAGAGAGCTCACGCTCACCGTAGTAGGCGTGAATTTCACCAAATATTCAAATATTTACAGCGGCACCTTTGTAGCTGAAGGTGAAGAAATACCTCTGAATGCGGAAAACGAAACGGTTGTAGTTGGAAAGCGAGTTAGTGATCCTTGGGATAATGGGACATTATTCTGCGATGTAAATGAAAACGTTGAAATCAAATGGACTAACATAACCAGCATTCCTATAGACCCATATTTCATTTCAAGAAATGAAACCTACACTGGACGTGTTGTGGCTGTTCTTAAGGAGATCGGAGGCTTCGGCATCGGGCCTTCAGATTTTAGTGTTTACATTCCAACTTCGCAAGCTCAAAGTTTCTTTGGAACAGATGAATGCAATTCAATAATTGTGCGGTTAGAAAACGATGATGAAGCAACGATTGGGAGTGTTTCTGAGGCTATAGACGAGGCTTTTAGCGGCCAAGTTTCAGTGACTTCTTCAACAGCTGTGCTTGACATCATGTCATCAGTTTTCTCCACGGTAGAACTTTTCTTAGGTGGAATTGCTGCCATCTCGCTTCTAGTGGCGGGCATAGGCATAATGAACATCATGATTGTTTCTCTAATGGAGCGTACAAGAGAGATAGGCATACTCAAGGCTTTGGGCATGAAAAGTCGAACAGTGCTTCTGATTTTCTTAAGCGAAGCAGTGATAGTTGGCTTGATGGGTGCAGCAATTGGCATAGCTTCAGGCTGGGGTCTAGCACACGTAGTCGCAAGAATCTTTAGTGGAGGAGGAGGCTTTATGCCTGCAGGAAATCGAGCGGCAGCCGCAGGTGGAATGACAATAACCCCTGTCTTAACTCCAACAGTGTTCCTAGGCGCCTTCGCCTTCGGCGTAATAGTCAGCGTAATCTTTGCACTCTACCCAGCTTGGCGAGCTTCAAAACTTAAACCAGTAGAAGCTTTAAGATACGAATGAGACAATTCTGTAAAGAGAGGCTTTCCCTTTGAAAAGACTATACCCAAACCAACCAATCATAGGCGTAGGTGCAGTCATAATCCGCAATGGAAAAATTCTACTCGAAAAAAGAAAAAGCGAGCCTGGAAGGGGTAAATGGACTATTCCAGGGGGTTTAGTGGAATTGGGTGAGAGTGCAGAGCAGACTGTGATGAGGGAAGTCAGGGAAGAAACAAACCTTGAAGTTGAACAGCCTAAGCTTATTGATGTTGTTAACAACGTAACTCTGGATGAAGATGGCAGAATAAAATATCATTTTCTAATAGTTGACTACTTTGTGAAACTTAAAGGTGGAAAGCTCAAAGCCGCGGATGACGCTGCAGAATTAAGATGGGTCAGATTCAGCGAAGTGGAAAACTATGATTTAACAAGAAGTTTCAGAGAATTCTTCCAAAGAAATAGGCAAGAACTGGAAAAGCTTAATTCATGTCCTTGAAGAATAG
>JACUTO010000096.1 GCA_014859755.1 Candidatus Bathyarchaeota archaeon | reverse complement strand
TGGCGGGCCCGCGGGGATTTGAACCCCGGATCTCCGGCTCCGCAGGCCAGCGTCCTAATCCTGACTAGACCACGGGCCCAAAATAACAACCATAACCCCAGAGTAAAAGAGTTTTCCATAATCAACTTCGGGTAACTAATGTTTCTTCATCGCTCTTTTTAAGGCGTCGATTACGTTTTCTCGTCCCATGGCTAAGATGTACGGGCCTAGTCTCGGGCCTTCAGGCACTCCTAAGAGGATGGTGTATAGGGTTTTGAATAACTTTGCTGGCTGAATAGCGTGTTTCCTTGCGATGCTGAAGATGGCGCCTTGTATTTGTTCCTCATCTGTTTCGATTTGAAGGATTTGGATGAGTTCCTTCACTGCGCTAATTTCTTGATCACTCAGCTTTACGGCCTTCTCCTTTATTTCCATGAAGTCTCTTGTCCAGTTGAGAGCATACTCGATTCGTTTCTTTAGATCGTCCGGCACCTCTTCCTTTACGTACCCGTAGTCTCTGAGTTTCTCTATGACAAACTCTGTTTCAGAGCCTTTTGGAGCCACCTTGGCTAGGTACGTGAGCAGGTTGTAGGGTATGTGGATGCTGGCCTTAGGAGGAGGCTTGAAAAATCGGCAGTACATGTAGAGACCGGTGAGTTTGGCCCTCTCCTTTTCGTCTGGAATTGGCTTTCTTCCCAAGCAGACGTCTTCCAGCTCGTCGAGTTCGTTCATGTATTGAGGTATGTCCGTAACTGAGAGGGATCTGGTTCCAACAAACCGTTTCAGAGTGAGTAAAAGAAGGGACTGGGGTGAACCGTATCTTAACCAAACCTGTGGAGTGAAAACGTTTCCAGCCGATTTGGATATTTTTTTCCCGCTCTTGTCTAGGAACATTTCATACTGCACGTGGGAGGGCGGAGGCCAGTTGAGAATCTCCTGACATATGCGGTCGTTCACCCTCACCGAATCTGCGATGTCCTTTCCATACGCCTCGAACCGTATGTCTAAGGCTTTCCACCTAGCCGCGAACTCCACCTTCCAGCCAAGTTTTCCCTCTCCCTTCCTATAATCTGCCTCGCCCTTGTGTCCACAGCCTTCCAGCCACCTTCCCTTGACCTCCATCCCTTCACAGGTGTAGAGAACCTTGTCTTCGTTGGGAAGAAACTCGTGGGCCTTGGTGGTGTAGATTCGGCCGCAGTTGGAGCAGATGGGAAAGTAGGGGAGAACCTCCACAAATTTTTCCTGTCCAACCTCCTCTCTGACGATTTCTCCTATTCTCTTAGCGTTCATGAGTAACGTCTTGATTTCTTCGTTGAAGAGTCCTTTTTCATAGGCTTCTCTGCCAGTCATGAACGTGTATTTTATATCGCATGCGTCTAGGGCTTCTAAAAGGAGGGAGGTCATGTGTTCTCCGTAGCTTTTGTGGCAGTTGTAGGGATCCGGGATGGACGTTACTGGATAGCCTAGATATTTTTTTAGCGATTTTGGAAGTCCGGCGGGAACTTTTCTTAGGCCGTCTAGGTCGTCGGCGAAGGCTATGTACTCTGACTTGAATCCTGTTTCTTGGATTGCTAGAGTTACTGCGTAGGCTCTGGCGCAGTCTGCGAAACTGCCGATGTGGGGAAAACCTGAGGCTCCGAGGCCGCTTTCCGTTCTGATTAACTCGAGGCTTCGACCTAGCTTGCGCTCCCTTTCCAGGATTTCAACGGCAACCTTGTCGTACCATGTTCCGTGGCCGATGATCTTTTCCGTCATAACTGAAGTTTCCTCTTTACATAATCTACCTACAATAGTTGCATAGTTGAATAAAAACAGTTTTTCTTCATCTTACCTTATTGGCATGCGAAGAAAAAGGATATGACGTAAGATTACCAGTTTACAGGTTGAGAGGGTTCCGTTTTGGCTTTGTACGATCCGGTGACTAGGCACGAGGCGATGGAGAAACTGGTTGTTAGGGACACTGAGCTTGGTCAGGAGAGGAAGTATTGGCGCTTTCGATTTGACCGTTGGTATGGCGGAATCGTAACCGCTGACACTGTGGGTTGTGGGCTTCTTTGCAAGTATTGCTGGGTTTCCGACGCAGTAATGTTTCAGCCAGTTAAGGTTGGGCAATTCTACAGTCCAGATGTCGTTGCCAAAATCTTGGTGAAGATGGCTAGGAAGCGAAACTTAAAGCAGTTGAGGGTGAGCGGAGGAGAACCCACCATAGGCAAACGACACCTGCTTCAACTTCTCGACAACCTTGAAGGCCAAGGTCTACTCTTCATTTTGGAAACCAACGGAATCTTGATAGGAAATGACATCGAATACGCACAAGACCTATCGAAATATCGGTTTCTTCATGTTCGAGTCTCCTTGAAAGGGTGCAATGAAAAGGAGTTTGCTGTGTTGACGGGCGCAAAACCTGAAGGCTTCACCCTTCAATTAAAGGCCCTCGAAAACCTGTTGCGGGAAGATGTTAGGTGTCACCCGGCCATCATGATATCTTTCTCCACAAAAGAAAGCGTACAGCGACTCGCTGAAAGGTTAAAGATCATCGATTCTGGATTGGCTGGAGATTTGGAATTCGAGGAGTTAATTCTTTATCCTAGGGTTAAGAGGAAAATTGAGGGGCATCATTTGAAGTATTATAGTGCCTACACGCCTGACATGGTTCCTCGAGAACGCGTCTAACGCGGAATCTTATTAACGTCTACGAATCGTTATGTTAGGGTTAGGAGTCGCTTAAAATGGAGGAGGAGCGAGTTTGGCCTTATGTTCTTCCGTTTCCGTTGGAACCTGAAGAACGTAAGTTGATTTGGAGTATCCTCCAGTCTAGGGTAGGCATGAGTATCCTCATGAAACTGAAGGTAGAAGGTCGCACCTATCAGCAAGACCTGATCAGAGGAACTCCCTACTCAAACAAATCCATAATTGAATACCTGAAAAGAATGGTTTCAGCGGGCATAATTGAGCACGGCATGGAACAGATCTCAACTGAGAAGAGAAGAGTATGGGTTAAATGGTATACGCCTACAAAACTCGGAAGATGGTTCATTCTTTTCCTGAGGCCTCCAGGAGAGATTCCCGCCGACTTAGCGAGAAAAACCATCGAGGAACTCTTCCAAGTCTATTCTTCCAGCATAGTTGAAGTTTGCGAAAAATATGGAATCACCCTTGACTCCTTTCATCGCGTCCTAAACGAGCAGTACCTCAAGAAAACATCAAAGGATACACGAAAAGAAGCCTAGAGTAATAGTATATCGCAAAATCTTATTATACCTACCATGCGGCTGTAGTAACGTGAACCATAAATAGTCGCGGAATAATCATGAGCGAAGCCTTTTCAGCTGGTTTAGGAATGGCTTTAGGGCTGGTTATGGGCCAGTATATGCTCCAAGCCGCGAGACCACCAGAAAAAGTTGTAGTTAAACGAGTTCTCATATGCCAAAAGTGCGCTGCACATAACCCCATCGAAAACAAGTTCTGCGGAAACTGCGGGCAAAGTCTTTATCCCCCTCCGCAAATTACGTGCCAAAAATGCAACTCAAAAATGCCTGCTACTATGAAGTATTGTGGAAATTGCGGTTCGATTCTAAAAGAGATAGACATCTCTGAGACGTAAGACCCCAGAATAAAAAAGGGAAGTGTGAAGTCAGTTACTTAAGCTTTGCTCCGCAACTGCCACAGAACTTGCTAGTGGATGGGTTTTTCGCTTTACATTTCGGACATTCAATTTCCTCTGGCTTCAAAGAAGAACCACAGCTGCCGCAGAACTTCATCGTTGTTGGCATCTCTGCCCCACACTTCGGGCATTTCACTTTGGCTACTGGAACGAGGCTTGTTCCACAGTTTCCACAGAATTTGGTTCCAACGGGGTTCTGGGCTCCGCAGCTTTGACATACTATGAGTTGCTGTGGGGCTGCAGGGGCTTGGGGCGGCTGCATCGTTTTTGCCATAGTCGTTCCCATGGCTATTCCAACGCCTGCTCCGACCCCGGCTGCAGCGGCTCCACCTCCTCCGGGTGGAAGTTCTGCGGTTGTCTCTTTCATATACTGCATCGCCATAGCTTGTTGTCCCATGCCTGAAGCAAATCGTCTCGCTTCCTCGGGGATTTTGACACCTTCAAAGACTGTGTCTACGATTTTGAGGCCTATCCGTGCGGCTTCGTCTCTGATTATCAAGGCTACTTTGTCTGTGGTTTCATCTACATTTTTGACTAGGTTGAAAATGTCGAAGTTGGCAAATTCGTCTATAACCCGTTCGTTTATGAAGCCACGGATATAACTTTCGACATCACTTGACGTGCTGGCTCCTCGGTTTCCGAAAAACTCTATAACGAATAGCTTCGGGTCTTCTACTTTGTAAAGCAGATAACCGTAGAAACCAATTTCTGCTTGATACTGTATGGTTCCGCTGGGCGCAGAATAGGCTTGTCCACCAAAGTTTCCTCTGAATTGGCTATTGCTAACAAATACTACCTCGCATTCAAAGATGTCACCGATTATTTTTAGGGCCTTTAAGGCTCCTGTTAGGAATGGAATGTTCTTGCTCGTTATGGTATGTCTACCTGGACCGAAAACGTCATAGGCTTTTCCGTCACGGAAGAAAATAGCCCACTGGTTTTCCTTAACAATAACTTGGCTTCCGTATTTTAAGGAGAGTTTGGGAAATCTATAAGCTATGTCCTGAGGTTCTGCGAAGTCCCAAGATACTTTTTCTACGATTGGCATTTTTCCTCCCATTCTAAATTTCTAATGGTCTGAATTGTTTTTCTCTTTCATTCCATTTATTCTCAAAGGCGAGTAATAAACCTTTTATTTTCTTTACTTCGGCGGGTATGTTGGTCCAATTTTCAGCTTCAGCTTCGCTGGAAGTCTTGTTCACGGCTTCCTTCATGCTTTCGACATCGTTGCCTAATGCCCTGTCGTAGTTGAAAACTCGGGCAAGTTCTTCTTCTCGTATGTGTCCCTTTCTATCCATGAGGCCGGCGTAACCGTAGTCTGCGTGTCTCACTTTCTCCATGACACGGTCTAATACTTGGATAACTTTTTTGAAGTCCCTGTTTGAAGCTGTGAGACCTGCGTCCAAGGCTGCTAAGTAAGCGTCTTCCCATATGTGGCGCATGTCACGAAGGTCCTCGTAATATAGGTCTCGAAGTTTCCTATCAAGTTCCCTCAAATCTTCTTTCGTTCCGTATCCTAAAGTAAAGAAGTTCTGAATCTGGGAAAGGGCGCCTTGCTTGTCTTTCACCTTCTCGATCGTTTCACGTTCTGCCATCAACAACCCTCTTTTTTATTGTACGATTATTCTGATTTAAATGTTGATGCCTTGATAATATATATAGAGATTCTAGCTTTATCTATCAGAAATCATAAATACGGATGCCATTCTTCAAAATAATTATCAAACCTGCAGAGAGATGATGATCCGTGCCTTTCTTTAAAAGGTTCAAAAAACCGAAATGCAGCGTTTCGTTGACAGTTCCCAAAAGCACTTTCGAATTGGGGGAAGATTTGAAAGGTGCAATAACCGTGTCATGCGAAGACGAATTCGACGCAACCGAGGTGAGAGCCGAACTTCGATGCGCCGAGAAGAAGAGACGAGAAAGATGGGAATATGATGAACGGCGCCGGCGCAACGTGCGACGTGTCTACTGGGATCGGGCCACGCTGCATTCCGCTGATCCGAAGGCGAGCGACGAGCTGCACATGTTACCGGGCTTCAAAAAAACGTTTCCCATCAGCGTTAACATTCCCGCCGGTGGACGAGAGTCCTTTGACGGCTTGGATGCAGGCGTTTCCTGGTCCATTAAAGGAGTCGTGGCCATTAAAGGACGTCCTGACGTCACTAGCGAAACGATAGAACTTCAGGCGATTAGACCAACAGCGCCAAGAGCTGTGAAAGAAAAGGAAGTAGTCATGATACCATGCGAGTACTGTGGAAGTCTAATGCCTCAAACGGCAACGTCATGCCCAAATTGTGGAGCGGCACGAAAAACCT
>JACUTO010000095.1 GCA_014859755.1 Candidatus Bathyarchaeota archaeon | reverse complement strand
AAGACCATTTCAGCGATGGCTGGTGCAGATGCGGTGCCAGGCGATTGAATGCCTGCCACATTAATCAGTCCCTTCACTTTTCGAGAGGGAGCGATGTGGAAGTCTTCGGTGTATGTTGCCGCCCTTATCCCTGCAAAAGCCGTGATCATCGCCTCTTTCGGAATATGGGGAGCAAATTGCGAAAATTTCTCCCAGACAATTTCTATTCCTCTCTTCGTGGTGCCTGTGGCTTTTTTGTAGGGTACCTCTTCAGCGTTAGGTCCCCAGATGGAATTTCCGTCAACAGATAGCGCGATTCCTCCACCCTTCGTATAGGGATCGGATTTCAATGTAGCTGGAGCCAAGTTATGTGAATAGAGGCTACCGTACTTAGAGTCGAAGATCACCATTTCTCCTCTTCTCGGGTGAATCGTAAACTCTCTCGCCCCAGCCATTTCAGCTATTTCGTCAGAGTAAAGCCCCGCAGCGTTTACCAAAAACCTCGTGAAAATAGTTCCTCGATCTGTCACTACCTCTTTTATTTGACCGTTTTTCACTACGACATCTGTGACTTCAGTATCGAGTAGAAGCTTTACGCCATTCATCACAGCGTTTTCCGCGAGAGCTATGGTCGCCAGATAAGGGGAGGTAGATCCGTAGGTTGGGAAAAACAAAGCTGCAAGAGCTTTTTCAGTTATCCGAGGCTCTAGACGGAAAACTTCCTCCCTATCTCGAATTATCTCCACCGGAACGCCGTGTTGTTTTGCAAGGTCCTCAACGAAGTCAAGCATAGGAAGAAGCTCTTCCTCTGTCACTATGGCTAAGAGACCGGTACGCTTGAAAGGAAAATCGAGTTCTTGCGCTAATTTATCGTACATGGCGTTCCCACGCACGCATAGTTTGGCTTTCAGCGACTCAGGATCTACGTCAACTCCAGCGAAACCGTGAACCCAACCCGGGTTCGCTTTGCTTTGTCCCCAAGCTACATCCGCCTCTTTTTCTACGACTACCGCTTCAAGATCAAAGCGGGAAAGCTCTCTGGCGATAGACGCTCCTACGATTCCTGCACCAACTATGACTACATCGACTTTCATTCTATCCCAAGAGGCTTTTTCTTTGATCTTTCTCTTCTTCTTTGGTCGCGGCAAGGATTTCGGCCAAACTCTGTTCACGACTCCACGTACTCCGGCCACGCCTGCAGCAAGACGCCCCAACGCCACAACTTGTTCCCATCTCTCTGCTTCTCCCTCAAGATGAACGGTGCCGTCCTCACATTGAACATTCAGTTGAAGCTTCGACAGTTCAGGGTCTTGAGAAATCTTGGTTTTTAGTTTCTGAACTATTTCTTTGTCACTCAAAGATTTTCACCTACTCAAGACTCTTGGCCAAGAGTTCAGAAAGATCTTGAACCTCGAGTTTCGTTTTGTTAAACATCATCTTGCAAGTTGGACAGGCTGTGACGAAAAGTTCGGCTCCGGTTGAAAGGAGCTCCTTTTTTCTCTTTTGCGCAACTTTGAGGGATTTTTCCACCATACCCCCACCTCCACAGCATGTAGCAAATTCCCTCGTTTTCTCCGGTTCTACAACTTGCAAACCCAGAGAGTGAAGAACCTCACGCGGTTCATCGTAGATTCCCATTTTCCGTCCTAACGCGCAAGGATCGTGATACGCAACTCTTTCGCGGACGGCTTTGACCAGAATCTTTCCATCTTTAAGAAGATTAAGAAAGAAAGTTGATGCATGCACAACTTTTACCTTAAGGTCTATACCCCTTTCAGGATAAATCTTGGTCAAGTATTCAAAGCAACTTGGGCAGCCTACAAGCAAAACTTTACCTTTACAAGCTTCAAGGGCTCTCTCAATTCTTTTCGCAAGTCTCAAGAAGCTTTCCTCATCCCCCATTTGGAGGGCAGGCCAGCCGCAGCAGAGACCCTTCAGGACGTGAGCGTTTACCCCAGCTTTTTGAAGAACCGCAATCGTAGCTGAAATTATTTCTTTCTCCCGCAACTCCGCTGTACAACCAGGGAAATAAACGAGCTCCGCTTCTTTCAAAGGAGCTTTAACTCTCGCCCTCCTTTCTCCATAAGGATTGTCATATTTCCTAAGGGAATCCATTATCGCTGCAACTTCTGGAATAATCACTCCCCTTTTCACCGCCTCCTTGCGTACCTCCACAAGCAAGTCTCCAATGATCAAATCCTCAAACGGACAAGGCTCGTTGCTAGCCCAACAAGTGAGACATTGATAAAGAATCTTCACGTTCTCTTTATTCCATGGAATTTGACCCTGAAGGAGAAGGAGTGCTGTGCGGGCTTTGCCGGAAGGAGATGACGATTCCGTGGCCCAAACTTCTTCCATAGGGCAAGCGAAGCGGCAAATGTTCGGACAGAGGGCGCAACTCATCAGTTTATCCATTGCGGTCATTTCATTCGCCCCATCCCAATTTACCGGGATTAAAAATCTTCAGCGGATCTATCGCGCTTTTAATCTTTTTTAGAACTTCAAAGTACTCTCCCAGTTCCTCGTGAATCCACTTGGCTCTGACCAGTCCCACCCCATGATGATGACTGATGGTTCCACCAAGCTTCAAAGTAGTTTCCATTACTGCTCCCCAAGCTTGCCAGTAGTATTCCTCCGGCGAAGTTGGAAAGCCTCCAAAAGTTAAGTAAAGACAGGCTCCATCTTGGTAGAAGTGGCTGAAATGCCCTGATGCGTGGACCGTGCCGTCTACTGCCTGAAGGCTTTCGATGGTTCTATGATAAAGCTCTGTTGCCTTATCCCATGTGGTAGCTATCTCGATCGTATCTATCACCGCTCCCGCCTTGACCATCTCCGCTAGGAGGTGGACATCAAAACGGGTCTTGAGCCAGTGTTTCACAGGCTCTTCACCGTTAAAAGATCCCCCTTCTTTTCGACATTCTTCGGCTACTACTTCCGCCTCCAGATCCGTCAATTTGGCGTCTCCCTCCAAGACAAAGAGAAGAAGGCTTTTTCCTTCCAGTTCTTTAAGATTCCGAAAATGCAGGCTCACCTCTGCTTCATCGTAGATACGGACAACCGCTGGAAAAAAACCTCTCCTCAAGATTTTTCTCACCGCTTCAAGAGGCCTTTCTAATTCATCAAAAGCAAAAGAAAGCAAAACCCTTTTTTCGGGAAATGGAAAAATGTGCAACGTGGCTTCGGTGATTATCCCTAAAATGCCCTCGCTTCCCAAGAGAAGTTGTTCGAGGCGAGGACCCGTGGACGAACGGGGTACCGTTTTCGACTTCACCACTTTGCCGTCCGGCATGACTGCTTCAACGCTCACCACGAGGTCCTCAATTTTCCCGTACTTCGTTGAGAATTGACCGGCAGCTCGACAGGCAATCCATCCGCCAACAGTTGAAGAAGGCAGAGATTGGGGTATATGGCCTCCTGTGTAGCCTAAGCTATTCAAAGCCTCTTCGTATCTCCATCCGTTAATTCCAGCCTGAACCTTGACTAGCAGACTTTTATCGTTGACTTCCAAAATCTCGTTCATTTTCTTGATGTCCACCACCAAGCCGCCGAATAGGGGAACGGCTCCACCAAGCACTCCTGTGCCTCCACCATATGGAACAATGGGCACGTTATATTTGGCCGAAAGCTTAACGATTTTCGCAACTTCTTGCGTACTTTCAGGATAAGCCACTGCTTCAGGAAGGGCAGGAATTTTTCCTTTCAGAAACCAAATTTGCGAAAGTGGCCAAAAGTCGCGCGAATGGGCTATGAGCTCTGCTTCGCTTGTTTTTAAATCTGCACTGCCAACCACCTTTTCGACTTCTTCTAGAAAAGCATCTGATAGACGAGGAGGGTGAGGGAAAGTCTCTTTCAACGGTCCAGCCTTATCTGCCATCATGTTTCACCTACTTCTTAGCAATTCTCCTTCATTTAAAAATCGTTCCCGCTATTTTATGTGCCTAAAGCTTAAAGGCGTATTCGGTGTGAATTTGTACGAGACGCTAATTTAAGGTTGAGGATCGTGATGAGCGGCGAAAAACAATATTTGGTTATTTTTGACGTCGGAACAACAGCTGCAAAAACTATTGTATTTGATGCTAGCGGGTTCATTTTAGAGAAGGCCTATCAAGAGTATCCCACACAAACTCCTTCACCTGGAATTGTTGAACAGAATCCTGAAGACTGGTGGATGGCAATTAAAACGTCGGCAAAGAAGGCCTTTGACTTATCCAAAATCGATCCAAAGGACGTCGCCGGAATTGGGGTGATAACCCAGAGGGCGACTGTTGCGCCAGTGGATAAAAATGCTGAAGTCTTATATCCCGCCATGACGTGGATGGATGCCCGAAGCTCCCCTTCCGCTGATTCTTTATCTGAGCAGTACCCGCAAAGAGGCACCATCTCCAAAATCCTGTGGCTGAAGGACAATTTACCGGACATTTTCAAGAAGACATACAAGTTCATCACGGTTGATGCCTACGTATACCACAAGCTTACGGGCAATTTTGTAAGCGACTTCACCAATTCGGCTTATGGTCTGTTAGATATAATAAGGCTTAGATGGTCTGATGAACTCTCTGACGCCGCGAAAATACCGGTCGAAAAGTTTCCATCGCTTCTTTCGTCAGGTAAGATTGCTGGCGAACTATTGCCAGAAGCTGCTAGTGAAGTTGGATTAGCTGCTGGAACGCCTGTTGTAATGGGCGGCGGAGATCAGCAATGCTCGGCATTGGGGCTCAATGCGATAACTCCCGGGATAATTAAAGCTACAACGGGTACAGGCACCTTTGTCGACGCCGTTATTGATAAACCCCTCTTCGACCTCTACGATCCGCTTACTAGGACTTTCTGCATTCCACACGTGATTCCAAACAAGTGGGCTTTTGAGGCGGTTTTACCAGGTACAGGTCTCATCTACAGGTGGCTTAGAGACCAGTTTTCCTTGAAAGAGGTAGAAACGGCAAGATCGGTGGGAGTAGATCCTTATGACATACTTAATTTAGAAGCGGCTTCTGTTAAACCGGGTTCAGACGGGTTGATTGTAATACCACTGTTCATGTTTTCCCGCGGCATAGTTTGGGGCTTATCCTTCAGCCATACAAAGGCTCACCTTGCCAGAGCCATTCTTGAAAGCGCTGGATATGGCATGAACTTTTTCATTGAAGTGATGGGGGGTCAAGGTATAGAAGTTTCAGAAATAAGGGTCGATGGTGGTGGTGCTAGATCGCCCCTCTGGAGGCAAATACAAGCTGACATAACTGGAAAGCCTATTGTTTTAACTAGGGTTATCGAAGATGCCTCTGCACTTGGTGCCGCGATTTTAACGAGTTACGGGGTTGGGCTCCATAAAACGATCGATGAAGCCATTGCCGCTATGGTTAGAGTTACCGAGAAAATAACCCCAATTCCCAAAAATTGTGAAGTGTACAATCGCATCTATCCCAAGTTCGCGGACATGTTCCTTCAAACAGCAATGGAAACAAAAATATGATTGAAAAACCGAGAGATGTGCGCCCGCATATAATTATCCTACGCTCTCACCCCTTAACTTTTCCTCTTTTTCTATGAGTTGATGCAGGTTTGCATACACCTTGTCGATAATATGTTCTTGAAGAGAACATCAATAATTCATATTTTGTCTTCACTAAACCTATATGCCCTAAACAAATAAGGTTCTCATATTAGAAAAGCAACGATGTGGTGATATTGTTAGAAAAGGTTAAGAATCTGATTTTTGGTCAACCTCAAAAAGAGAAGCCGCTGGTTAAATCGACCGCGAAGAAGGAAAAAGGTTCTTCAAGGTGTTCTCAGCAGTTTGGATACTTGAGGAGTCTTCCTAAGAATGCGACTGTCCCGCAAGAATGCCTAACTTGCAAAAAAATGTTGGAATGTAGAAACATATCGAGTTTAACCTAATCTGCGCGCGCGCATAACCAACGATGAGATAAAAATGCCAAACAAATCCGAAGTCGTTATTTGTCCAAATCCGAAATGCCACATGAAGATTGAAGAGCCCATTCTCTTGAATAA
>JACUTO010000094.1 GCA_014859755.1 Candidatus Bathyarchaeota archaeon | reverse complement strand
AATCTTACAGCAAACTAATATCAGACTTATGAAGCAAGAATCAATACTCAGAATTACAAAAAGAAGGGAATCGTGCAACTGAAAGAGCGCGCAGAAAAATTTCGTGCAACAAATTTCTTATAGATAACCTTCTCCTGAAAGGGCTTTACCGGATGGTGGGGTGCGCAAAAGAAGAACTCCTTTCTCTCTCGGCAACTAGACGGTTTTTGTAAACTGTAGTTGCACGCGCGCCCCATTATCTGGATGTTGCGGATTACCTTAAGTTTTGTGGAACTAAGTTCTATTTTACTTGTTGTGCGTACAAAAAATGGGGAAGGTTAAGCGCGCGATATGTCACCACTTTTGCTCTCTTGGAATTTTTTGCTTATTCCCCAGTAATAGATCCAACAAGCCGCTAGGACCAGTCCTCCAAGAAAGAGGCCTAATGCCAAGGTTAACAATGTTTTTTGCGCGGAAGAATCAACGACTTGAAAGGTTAAGAACGCCAAGTAGCTTGACAACATGAACAGTAATAAGGCAGGCAACACCGTGATTGCTTCGGCTCCGAATTCCATAAATGACGATTCAGCTCTGAGCTACTAAAACGTTTACGATCTGGGAAAATCGTTTCAAAATTAATATTTCGGATTCCTGCGGGCGTCTGTGGAGCATGGGGGTGCATCAAACGATAAAAAAGCGCGCGCACTTCACCTAGGTCCGGCGTTTGAACTGAAACCAATTATGTATCCGCATTTTTTGCACACATAAGCATAGTGCCTTTCAAAGGTTCCACGAAACTGTATGTCCTCAATATCTTCTTTATCCAAGTTTTTGTCGCATTTGGAGCATTTCATCTGTTCCTCACCTTGTCTTTGATCAGTTCCTTCCCTCACAAATCATTGAATGTTATTTATAGTTTCGCGCGCATATACAAAACCGCAGCTCCCTCTTTTCTCTGTTTTTGGCATATTGTGGTTTTCCGCTTAGCTCGCCGTAACGTATTTTTATACACGTCTTTGGCGCAAAGGTTATATATCGCGTTTGATATCAAGTGCGATATCGCTGGTGATATTATGTTTGGTCGTCGCGCTGAGATCAGAGAGAGGCTGCTTAAGGTCATCGAGAAGTTCCGTCAGAAGGGAGCCATCAGCCCTGATAAGGCCATGACTATTGAGGAGCTGGGTCTTCCGTCGAAGTTCAAAGATTTGATGAAGGGACGTCTAGGACGGTTAGGCATTTTCGTAGAGGTGGATGGCAAATACTACTTATCAGAGGAACGGTTGAAGGAAGTTAAGGAACAACGATCGAGGCGAAGATTCAGAAGCTGGTTAAGACATACAGCAAGCGTCCCAAAAGGGTTCCTGAGGTACTGTGTGCTTAAGCTCCTGAAAGAGAACCCCATGTCTGGATCGGAAATAATTGAAGAGGTTGAAAAGCAAACAGACGGGCGTTGGAAACCAAGTCCCGGCTCAGTCTATCCCCTTCTAGCATGGCTCCAAGACAACGGCTACACGAAAGAGCTACCGAAGGAAGAAGGTGGAATAAAACGTTACATGCTTACGGAGAAGGGTGAGAATCTCTTTGAAGAACAAACAAAATTCGGAGAAAGACTGCAGAAAAAGTTAGAGTTTTTAGCACCCTTGCTCTTCGGCGGATTCTGGTTTAGCCCTCATCCTGAGGAACTACGTGAAATTCGAGAGCCTGTCAGACGATTCGCTACGGCACTTCTTGATCTTCGGATGGCTTTGAAGGAAAATTTGACAGGGCAAGCCGTAAAAGAGGTGGCGAAAATTTTGAACGAAAACGCTGAAAAAATTGAGGAGATCAGTAAAAGAATTAAAGGAGGATGATGCGTGTGACGACTCCTGTTGTTGAAACAACAAACCTCAGAAAGACTTACCTGCTTGGAAAGGTTCCGGTAAACGCGTTGCGAGGAGTAAATTTGAAAGTTGAAAGGGGCGATTTCCTCGCAATCTTGGGTCCTTCTGGAAGTGGCAAGTCAACGCTCCTAAATATGATCGGCGCGTTAGACAAGCCAACAGAGGGAAAGGTCTTCATAGAAGGCGTTGATGTCTCCAAATTAAATGACAATGAACTGGCCGATTTGAGGCGAAGAATAGGCTTTGTATTCCAATTCTTCAACCTTATTCCACGTTTCAGTGCAAGAGAAAATGTTGAATTAACAATGTCTATAACTGGCTTAGGCAAGGATCAGAGAAGAAAGCGAGCTGAAGAACTTCTGGAAACAGTGGGCTTGAAAGAAAGAGTGAATCATAAATCAGCTGAACTCAGCGGTGGTGAACGTCAGCGTGTGGCAATTGCCAGAGCCTTAGCAAACAACCCAAAATTTCTCCTGATGGATGAACCCACAGGAAACATAGACTCAAAAACTGCAAAAGAAATAATAGAGCTGGTTAAAAGGCTGAGCGAGGAGAAAGGCGTAACCATCATAGTTGTTACACATGACCAGCATATAGCATCACAAACGAAGAGAACAGTGCAGATGCTTGACGGCTTAATAATCCAGGAAAGGGTGAACTGACATGAAAACAAGCGACATTTTCTCCTACGCCTTCAGCGCAATACGATTGAGGAAACTTCGTGCAGGCTTAACAACTTTAGGGGTGGTTATCGGCATTGCAGCCATCGTTGCCTTGCTTTCACTCAGCCAAGGCTTTCAAAACACTATAACTGCGCAGTTTCAAACAGGATTCGCAACCGACACGTTAATTGTCTCTACTGGAAGCTTCGGCATCGGTCCCGGCGCAGCTGAATCTGACTTCGATTTGTTAGTCAACGATACACAAACAATCGATGAAATAGAAGATGTTGACACGTCAGTGGCGATAATTCAAAAGGCGTGCTACATTAAATCCGATGAAAGAGAGTTCATGCTTAACGTAGTAGGTGTGGATTTCGCCAAATACGCGAACGTTTACAGCAGCACCTTTGTAGCTGAAAGTGGAGAAATACCCCTAAATCCGGAAAACGAAACGATCGTGGTTGGAAACCGGATAAGTGACCCTTGGAAGAACGGAACAATCCTCTGCGAAGTGAATGACACTGTTGAAATCATCTGGACCACGAGAAGCGGTTATACGCTGAAAAATGAAAGTTATACCGGCTATGTTGCGGCTGTTCTTAAAGAGATCGGAGGCTTCGGCCTCGGCGGGCCTTCGGACTTGGGCGTTTACATTCCAATTTCGCAAGCTCAAGGTTTCTTTGGAACCGATGAATGCAATACAATAATTGTGCAGTTAGAAAACGATGACGAAGCAACGATTGAGAGTGTTTCTGAGGCCATAAGCGAAGCTTTCAGCGGCCAAGTCTCAGTGACTTCTTCAACAGCTGTGCTTGACACCATTTCAACAGCTTTCGCGACCATAGAGTTTTTCTTGGCTGGAATCGCCGGCATTTCACTTTTGGTGGCTGGCATAGGCATAATGAACATTATGGTTGTCTCCTTGATGGAGCGTACAAGAGAGATAGGTGTACTGAAGGCTTTGGGCATGATGAATCGAACGGTTCTTTTGATTTTCCTAAGTGAAGCAGTGATAATCGGCTTTATGGGTGCAGCGGTTGGAATAGCTTCGGGTTGGGGTTTAGCACACGTGGTTGCGAGAGTCGGATTTGGAGGCGGTATACGACATGGAAATCAAGCGGCAGCCGCAGGTGGAATAACGATAACACCTGTCTTAACTCCAACGGTGTTCCTAGGCGCCTTCGCCTTCGGCTTGATAGTCAGCGTGATCTTTGCACTTTACCCAGCTTGGCGGGCTTCAAGACTTAAACCAGTAGAAGCTCTAAGATACGAATAAGCGCGTGCGAAAGCCTAAATGGAAGATACAAAGATTGTTAAGGCTTGCAGGATTTCATTTTCCTCTGCGTCCTTGATGAAGCGGTCTAAGTTGATTTGATTAAACACAAATGCCGCATACCCTCTGGTTGTTAGTTCGTACAAAGAAGCTTCGAACCCGGCTAACGTCGGTCTGGTTCCAGTTTTCCTCAAATATCTTGATTGCTGGAGGGCTCTGACTCTGCGGTTTACTACTGAATACCATTTGCGACGTAGGAGTTTCTGCTTTTTGACTAGTTTATATATGTCGTAGATGGCTAACGGGCCTTTGAGGGCGAGAATTTGGAAGATTGCACGGTTAAGTTTGGCTTCTCGGCCTTTGAAAACTGAGATTCTTCCAGTTTTACGCTTGCGCCTCGTCACACGCCAATCACACCATAACCAGTTACCAAAAAAATAGGCATAAAGAAACTATTTCACGTTTGTCAACATGTTTTTGCTTCTGAAAGTGATGGTGAAAACGTTTCGAGGGACAGAAATACACCTAGTCGCAAAATTCTTCTGTCTGGCGTATATAAGGAGATTTTGTGTTTTGATGCCAAAAATGGGAGGTAGTTGTGTATTTAGGCGGTGGTTTTTGCGGGAGTTTTTCGGGGGGCAGAAACGTTTTCACGAGGGACTAGAAGAATAACCAGCGTGTCATCACCTTCCTTCTTGACAGTTATATCTAAGTCCTTATTCAAAAACGGTTCAACAGCATCACCATATCTGGTAACAACAGATGCATACATGGACAAGGCGAAGCAGTTGGTGGAGGGATCTTTCCATGAAATGGGTAAAGCCTTGAAGATAGTTAACTGGAGAAAAATCCAGGAACTATATGATGCAAGAAAGAGAGTAGACGAAATAGAAAGCGAAACCAATCTAGCATGATTATATGTGCGCGCGCATCCATCAAGGAGGCGCCGTCCAGAAGAAGTTAATCAAGAAACTTTGAGGAATGAAGCCTGTTCCTCAAAGCGCTAGAAAATAATATTATAATTGGAAAACATTTCGCAAGATCACCAGATTTCTAGGGGAATAAAAACCAGGCAGGTCGATGTAGAAAAAACATTAAAGTTTTATTTGACTATTTCAGCGTTTGCGGCTCTGCGGCCTATCCTCGTGATCCTTATTTTCACATGGTCTCTAGGCTTTGCGTTGGCAACGAATATTACGAAGCCTTGGATTCTGGCTATGCCTTCCCCTTGGCGGCTCGTTTCCGTTATGTCCACTTCGTATTCCTTTCCCGTCTCAACTGGGCAAGGCTTAAAGCCCCCGCCATAACCACGTCTTCTCTCATAACTCATAAGGCGTCTTCCTCCTTTCACATTTGTGACGATAATACTCGCTTTAAGACTTAAGTGTTCCGTATTTTATGCTGATTCTTTGGCTTTCTGCGTTGCTTTCGCCTCTTCTTTGGGCTTGGCCTCTGTGGTTAAGGTAATTTCGATTGTTGACACATTCCTTGTTCCGCCTTCTTGCATTTGCACCTCATCCGTTCCTAAGTTGATTTTGTTTACCTTTAGGTCTTGCATGAACCTGCGCCTAGTTATTTCAGCGGCGTCAATCGCGGTTGTTATGGCTTGGCCTCTTGCCTTCAATGTAACTTCCTTATTGCCAGCGTTGAAGAGGGTTATGACCGCAAGCACGTAATTCATCGGGGGCTTTCTCCCTACGTATATGACGTTTGGTTCCCTAGACAAAATTTAACTTCCTCGTTGTAGATGTTGACAAATGCAATAGGCGCACCTCACTTTTAAACGCGCGCACAAATGATACGAAAAGAATCACGTTCCACGTTACAACGAAGATGTAGAAGGCTACGAGGACAACTAGTGACCCTAGCAAAATTTTCCTGGCGAAGATCCACTCATTTGGCATAGCGAATTTCTTGGCAGCTACACACAAAACACCGAAAAACAGGATTAGTCCAATTTTGATCCAAGCAGAAAGAAAGATTCCTATTTGCCCCCAAAAATAGAGAGTGAAAGGATTAGCTTCATAGGCAGGGTTCGTTAACAAGATGTCGAGGATGTTAAGCAAAAGCAAAAACAGCAACCACGATGCCAATGACGATGATTTCCATTCCATTTCTCCTTTCTCTCCAGCCTCAAAACGCTTGTGTAATGCCTTGACGTGACTGGCTATTTATTCTTTGTAGAAGAATCGTCTAGAACAATTAACTATGTGCGTTGATCATACCGCGCGCGCATG
>JACUTO010000093.1 GCA_014859755.1 Candidatus Bathyarchaeota archaeon | reverse complement strand
GGTTTTTCTCCATTCCCCAAGATCGAATAAACAAGGGCTGTTATGGAAGCCAGTATTATGGTTAAACCTTCTAGAATAGCCATCGACATAAACGGGCCTGGAAAAGGAACGTTCCAATTTAAGACTAAGTCAAGGATTGGGCTGTTCAATGTAGCGGTGGTCAAACAAATCCCGCTAACGATTCCTAACAAACATGCTACAAACTTGAGACGAAAGGAAGGAACCATATAAACTGTAGCACTCGCCACGACAAGAATCGCAGTTGTAACCAACAACAAGGTTAGCAAATTCACCTCTTGCAGAATCAGAGCAGATCCGGTGCCGAGACACAACAAGTAAAAGGAGGACAACATGATGCCAACGAACATTATTTTTTGGGAAACAACTCCAACGAAATACTGGAGACCCCCGAACACGATGAAAACTCCTACAGTTATTAGTAGAATGGAGGCTATGATGAAGATTATTATCCCTGAAAACCAGTAGATGTTTTCCACCGATTCAACGGGATATTGCGAAGAAAAATGGGTTAACATGATAATCGTTGCTATGCTAGGCAAAACATATCCGAGGCCTATGAAGACCGCAGCCACTGAAACCATTTTACGAAGAACAGATTCTAACACTTATCCAAACCCCTGCAAAGAAACTCTGAATCACTTTCAATCTTGAACATTTTAAAACTTTTGTGGCACTCATACATAATTGGCAAAAATGTACATAACTACTAGAAAATAATTATGGAAAAATGTTCTAGAAGATTTTATAGTTTTTATACGATTTTTGATGATGATTTCGAACTATCTCGGCGTGTAATGTTCTACACATCTCTAAAGTTCGTTTACTCTTTGAGTCTAGGAGCGTGGTAGAATCGAACTTTACTATGTTTCAGGCCTAGAGTGGCTAATGTTTCAGC
This sequence comes from Candidatus Bathyarchaeota archaeon, assembly GCA_014859755.1. Classification (GTDB taxonomy): domain Archaea; phylum Thermoproteota; class Bathyarchaeia; order Bathyarchaeales; family Bathyarchaeaceae; genus Kmv02. The sequence continues at coordinate 5,169 of JACUTO010000093.1, read as the reverse complement.
CATTTTGACGGTGACAAGCAAAGGATCAATTACAGGCACCCTAAGAATCTCGGATAGCTCTTCTGAAAGGTTCATCATTCCCCCGCATCCCAAAACAATCACTTCGGCTCCAAACTCGTCCACTGCCTTTCTAGCCTCTCCCAGCAACTGTTGCTTCACTTTCGCTTTGTCTTCTGTTAGTTTCAGAACCGGAACATCGATACCGCTCGAATAGGCTAGTCGCCTGGTTAGTCCTAACTCCATAGCCTTCCTCTCATAGATTGCCCCTGAATTTTTGCCTGTGGAGATCACCGCAAACTTGTTTCCAAGAAGTAAGGCTGTTGTGATTGAGGTTTCTCCAAGGCCCACTACCGGAATGGAGACGCGTTCCCGGGCAGCATGAAGCCCTGGGTCGTCGAAGCAGCCTATAACAACAGCGTCGTATCCTTTTCTTTCCGCTTCTATGACAGCTTCAACGGTGGCAGGTGCCGCCAAAGCTACGTCGTAGTGATTTTCTATGGCTTCAGGAGCCTTTTGCAAGTTTACGACATCAATTTTAGTGTTTGATGAAACATATTTGGAGGCGTTCGTTTTGGTCGGTTTGTTCCATTGTTTCGTTGAAACAGGAATCACTATCAGAATCCGCAAAGCATTTTGTTCTTTCATTTGTAGGTTAGCTCCAGGTTTTCATGTTTTTCCAAGTTTTTTAGCCAGCGCTGACAGTTCCGGATGTATAAAGCTGCCCTCCTTTGAGATTTGTTTTCCATCCATCCAAATTGAAGCGTTTAGACAGATTCCGTCTGTATGAGATTTTGCTGGTCCAGCCTTGCCCCCGAAGGATTCAGCCTGATAGCCTAGCCCCCATTCGACGGACCCCCAAACCCTTTCGTCTTCAACTATGTATCCACTCAACTTGGCGCCTGGACTGCATCCGTAGGAAATGTGGGCGACGTTGTACATGGCTGGATCTTGAAAGTTTGCAAGCCATTTTTCGAAGATTCTTGCTTCTCGACCTCCCTTCACTTCCTCAACTTTTCCTTGCTTTACCTCCAGAAATATCGGGTTTGCTATAAGACCTAGTTCGTCTGGGGGCCAAACTGAGCCATCAAAAACTATGGTTCCGTTTATCGTCTCTTCTATGGGCGCCCAGTCAACCTGACCCATTAACATATATTCGCCAGGCTTTTCCGTCACTATGCCTTCGGAGAATACAGGCCTTCTTGACTCGTTTTCAAATTCTACGTCCATTCCCGCTGGCGTCGTTATCTTCATCCGCCTAGCTTTCCCTGTCAACTCAGCGATCTTTTCTTGGAAGCGGATGAGAGACGGCATGTCAACATGGCCGATGCATCGTACCATCATTTCTGTCGTCATACCTGACAGGCAGAGATACCTTACTTTCTGCGTTTCCATGGCTTTTTTCCATGGTGTTGAATATAGAAGGTATTTGTTCGCAAATTCTATCATTATGTCGCAGTTTGCCATTGCTGCACCTAGTGGCTTTGGAAGATCTGGGTCCGCTGCTTCCCCTACGCCTCGAGGAGCGGGATACCGCATTATGGCTACTTTTCCGCCTACATTATGAACTGCCTTGGAAGTTTCTTCTACGATTCTCCAATCGCTTTCGGTATCTGCGTAAATTAGAATGTTCTCTCCAGACTTCACCTTTACAATATCCCTAGCCAGTATTTGGGCTGCTTTCGCTAATTCTAAATCTAGACCTACCGTCAATCTGCTCATCTCCATGTTCCAGAGTCAAATAACATTTCATGTGCTTTTTAATCTTTAGAATCGATGGAACAGACGCTTATGTTTTGAACGTTGTGATTCAAATCAAAAGTTCTCCATTTTTCATTACCGTTTTTCCATCAAGGATTAGGTCTGGGTGGGGGATGATGAAGTCTTCGTGGAGATCTGCTGCAACAGTGCCGCCCAGGTGGGAACTGTCCCCTACGGCTACGTGTACGGTTCCTCTAATCTTCTCAGCTTCTAGGACGTTGTCTGGACGTTTAGCATGGGGATTCGTTCCTACCCCTAGCTCTGCAAGGTTCCTACGTGAAATATACGGTTCTTCTTCTCTTCCAGGGGAAAGGAGGGCTCTAAATGTCTCCCCTACGTCTCCTCCGCCAATGACATCAACGACTTTTCCGTTTTTAAAGACTAAAATCATGTTCTCTTTTAAATTTGGATACCATCCCTTTTCAACGACCACTTTTCCCCTGGATGTTCCTTCAACTGGAGCGACGTAGGCTTCGCCAGATGGCAGATTCCCCCAAGCACCCCTTTCTGTGTAGATTCCCATATCAAGTCCTCCCTCTCTTCCTTTAACACTGAACATTACATCCGTTCCTTGTTTCGATCTGACGACGGCTTCATTCGCTGCGGTTAGCAGTTTCGCTATTTTCTTCGTTTCTTCGGCGATTTTCTCGTAGTCTGCGGCCATGGGACCCCCGGAGTAGAACATTTCTGGAAGAAAGTTGGGCATACTTGCAATGCGAGCTCCGGCTTTACACGCTTCTTCACGGGCGTTTGTGTGGGAGAGGGAGTAACTTGTGATTGCTATGACTACATCCGCCATCTTCATTTTTTCTTCAACTTCTTCTCCTGGTTCGGCGCCGTGTCTACCAACGGAGGGATACGTATAGAATTCTACGGTGCAGTTGGGAAACTTCTTGCGGGCGATTTCGCTAACGATTTTGGCGAGTAACGATCTGCGAAGTGCGTCAGTAAGCTTCTCGCTGTTCAGTTTTTCCCATTCTTCCTGCGTGGGAAGGTCGGTAACTATTAGAAGTTTTTCTCCATTTTTTACTCCCATGTTCACTCGAAACATGTTGATTACGCCTTTTTCGATGCCAAGTTTTTTAATCAATATTCGTCTCTCCGCATAATTCGTAGGTATAACTCCATTAGAGCTTTACATGTTTCCGTGTCTAAGAGTAATACTTTTCTCAAGGTTATATACAACACTCTAGCGGAGGATCGACGTTGAAAGTCTTAACCGAGAAGGATGTTGAGCATTTGATCACCGGCGCTGCGATACTAGGTACTGGCGGTGGAGGCAACCCTGAAGAGGGCTTAAGCATCTTGAAGAAAGATCTCGAAGAAGGAAGAAGACTGGCAATCGTAAGTTTGGACGAAGTGCCCAATGACGCTTTGATTGTCTGTCCATACTTCTGTGGTAGTATAGCCCCGTCAAAGAAGAAGCGCAAACCCGTGGTATTTGAAGACCCTATGGCTGTAGCGTTTGAAGAGATGGAGATACACATGGGAAAGAAGGCCTTTGCAACCGTGGCAGTCGAGTTAGGGGGAATAAACACCGCCATACCCTTGCACGTAGCGTCTCTGATGAACCTTCCCCTCCTCGACGGCGACTACCTTGGAAGGTCTGCTCCCGAGTTGCTCCACTCCTCAGCCAACATCTTTGGAATTTCTTTGCTACCTTGCGTTGCGGTAAGCGAAGCTGGTGACATCGTTATAATCGAGAGATACGCGGACCTAAACGAATACGAGGACATTGTTAGGAGCTTATCTGTAGTGGCTGGAGGCTTCGTGGCAGTTGTTGACACACCTATCAATGGAAAAGTTGCAAAGAAGGTTGTAATAAAAGACACGGTGTCCAAATGTATTGAAGTTGGCAAAACCGTGAAAGAAGCGAATATGACTGGGCAAGACCCTATCGCCGAGCTTGTAAAGTGCCTAAACGGAGTTCTCCTATTCAAGGGACTGGTTAAAAACTATGAATGGGAGGACCGGGAAGGTTTCCTTTACGGAGAAGCAACCTATGAAGGAGTGGAAAAATGGAAAGGGCATGAGCTTAAGATATGGATTAAAAACGAGAACATAATCGCTTGGAAAGATGGAAAGGTTGTAGCTACGGCTCCAGACCCAATATGCGTGGTAAACGAGAAAGGATACGCCATAACCAACGCGGAGCTAAAAGAGAGAATGAAAGCAGTTGTCATAGGAGCCAAGGCTCCGGAAGTGTGGCTCACCCCAAAAGGCATAGAGCTTTTTGGCCCCAAACACTTCGGCTTCAGCTTCGACTATATCCCAATAAGAGAATAAGCACATGTCTTTCTATCTTAACGAAAGAACTTAAGACTTCACCGATCATGTATAATCATCAGTTCCTAGAGGGGAGGGCATAGCGTGTGAGAGAGATAATTGAATGCATGCCAAATTTTAGCACCTCAGATCCTGTAGTTGTGGAGGCGATTCTAAACGAGATAAGAAGGGTTAAAAATGCGTATCTTCTTGATCACACCTACGATAATTACTACAACAGGCTAGTCGTCTCTTACATAGGAAACAAAAACTCGGTTTTTACGGCAGCCCTAAACTCGGCGACAAAAGCCATCGAGCTTATAGACATGAACAAGCACAAGGGGCAGCATCCTCGCATCGGAGCTGTGGACGTCGTACCCTTCATTCCAATAAAAAACGTCACCATAAAAGACTGCGTTCATTTGGCAAAGAAATTTGGAGAAACACTAGCTAAACGATGTAACATTCCTGTCTATCTCTACGGAAAGGCTGCTTCCAACCCAGAAAGAAGCGATTTGGACTGGATAAGGCTAGGAGAACACGAAAAACTTCAGGAGATGCTCAAAAAACCCGAACGAAAACCCGACTTTGGACCACCGTTTCCCCATCCGACAGCAGGCGCGACAATAACCGGCGCCCGCAAGGTCATGGTAGGATTTAACGTCAACCTAGGAACCCCAGACATAAGAATAGCCAAAAGAATAGCCAAGGCTCTGCACTCCAAGAAGGGGGGACTAGTCTTTGTGAAGGCTATGGCCACCAAGATACCTGAGAAAAACATCACCCAAATCGGCACGAGCATAAGCGATTTCGAGAAAACACCCTTGTATCGAGTTTTTGAGTTAATCAAAATCGAGGCAGAGAGATACGGCGTTCCCGTCATCGGATCAGAATTCTGCGGGTTAGCTCCGCTGCGAGCGATAACGGATGCGACTGGATATTACTTGAAGATAGACGCTTTTGACGAAGACAGAATTCTCGAGGTGGCTGTGCAAAAAGCCGTGGAAAAAGGACGAGGGGAAAGTGGGTAGAGAAGAAGTAGAGCTGTTAATCGAAAACGCCGGCGAAGTCGTCACTCTACGAGGAGGAAGCCGGAAGCCCCTTCTAGGCGAACAGATGAAGAATCTAGGAATCATCAAGGACGGT
>JACUTO010000092.1 GCA_014859755.1 Candidatus Bathyarchaeota archaeon | reverse complement strand
GATACAGAAGGTTACATATGAGCCTATTTAAATGTGTCTAAGAAGAAGAATCAAACACTCATGAATTCCATGCTTTAGAGCTGTGGCGCAGGTAATGGAGCTTAATTTAACGTGAACAGCTGGGGGCTCTATTCCTCTACTTTTGCGCGCGCCCCCAAAACCTTCTAGCGGGAAAAGCCTCTTGAAGACATCACCTATTACCAAGCCAATAGATCACGCTTGAACTTTTCCTCATGAAAAGCACGGGCCAGTTTCACTTTCGTATAATTTATTAAAAGAGGTGGAAGAAAACGGTTATCAGCCCCACTATCCAGCAGTAATAGGTGAACAAGTGGAATTTTTCTTTCATAACGATCTTTTGCAGAAATTTCAAAGATATGTAACCTACCATCATTGATGTTATCGCCCCTAGGAATAGCGCAACCACGTCTACGTTGCCCACTACTAGATCTCTTGATTCCATGGCGGTTGCTCCGATTACCGCGGGTACAGACAGTAAGAATGAATACTTGAAAGCTATTTCTTTTTTCACCCTTCTCAACAACCCGGTCGCTATTGTGACGCCGCTCCTTGAAATGCCTGGAGTTATTGCAATTCCTTGGGCTGTTCCTATCAACAAGGAATCCAAATAGCTGAGCTCTCGATCGGTTTTTCTCCTTTCAGAAACAAACAGGACAAAACCGGTGATTAACAGCGCTACACCCACAGCGAGCAAATTGTGAGAAAAAGATTCGAAAAAATCATGGAAAAAGAACCCGATAAGGGCTGTAGGTACACTCCCAACTGCTATGAATAACGCAAGTTTTCCTTCATCAGTTTTGAAATCTAGACTAATCAAGGCTTTAACGATTTTTATGATATCTCTCCAGAATACCGCCAAGACTACAAACATAGTTCCTAGGTGCAACATCACATTGAAAATCAATGGAAGCTCTAAACCCAGGTATTCTTCAACAATGGCTAGATGTCCAAAGCTAGATATTGGCAGCCACTCGGTTATGCCTTGAACAACAGCGAGGATTAAGATGTCAATAAGCGTTAGCGTAAGTTCATCCGCTCCCTTTAGTTAACCATTATGGTTAGGTAACCCGCATAACATTTAAAAAACATTTCAAACCGTGTAGAAGTCAAAATAGTGAGACTTTGACATGAAGCAAAACGTTATCCAGTTGCTGTACAGAACAGCTTTCTCAGCTTCATACCTGTTTATTCCCATTTTGGCTGGAGAACTTGGAGCGAGCAAAACTCAAGTAGGCTTCATCGGAGCGGTCTATGGACTTGCCGTTTTCAGTTCATCATATCTTTTTGGTCGCGCATCTGATTTATACGGTCGAAAGTTTTTCCTTTACCTCGGTCTCGGAGTCTCATCCCTCACGTTTTTCCTACAAGTTTTAACGGATCCCTCTTTTGTCGCGCCGTTGTGGGCTGATCCTTGGTTACTCGCTCTCGCTCGTGGCTTGGCAGGATTTTCTATTGGAATTTTTCCTCCTGCGCTCATAGCTTATGTTTATGAGTCGGGGGATCTCCTTGGACGGTTCAGTTCTTTTGGTGCGTTAGGTTGGGCTATTGGCAACTTTATCGCTGGTTTGATAGCTATGTATTGGGGCGCCTTTGTTCTGTCCTCAGCCTGTCTTCTATTGGCTTTTTTTGTTTCCTTTACAATGCCTACGATTAGCAGTTCATATCTCAGTGTTCCGTTTTTTCCTAAGAGTGTAATCAAAAAGAACTGGCGCCTTTACCTATCCTATTTTATGAGACACACAGGAGCCAATTGCATATGGATCATATACCCCCTGTACATCACTACAAATCTTGGAGGAGACAAGTTTTGGGTTGGAGTAATTTACACTGTGAATACTGCGTCGCAGTTTTTTGTCATGCGATTTGTCGATCGCTTCAGAGGCAAAACTTTGATTGACGCGGGTTTAATCCTGTCTTCGATAACCTTCTTTGTTTTCACTTTGGCTCAAAATTTTTATCAACTCCTTCCAATGCAAGTCTTGCTTGGTTGTTCTTGGTCATGTCTCTATGTTGGCTCTCTCCTTTACCTAATGAGACGTAACGTTGAAAAGGCTACTTCCACAGGAATGCTTGATTCGGTGATCAGTCTCGCCGCCGTGGCTGGAGCATTAATTGGCGGAATAATCTCGGAGCTCTTCGGCTTTAGGGCTACCATGTATACCGCAGCAGCGTTGGCAGCGATTGGATTTTGCCTCTTCAGAACCGGTGTTGGAAGAGCCTCCATGTCTGGTGATAAGTTTTCTTAACTATCTGAGAAAGCCATACTAGAAGCATCAGGTGATTTTTCTCACCCCTTGTTTCTCTCACTCACAGCTGTGCGATTTCCGATATGGTCAGTTGACTGAAAGCTTTGCCAGAGGGCGTATCTGTACAAAGAGGTGCTGAAAAGAGAAAGGAGTTTCTAAATACGCCCTCCTCTACCATTATTTAGAATAAAAAGAATATAATAAGTATTTTTAGGAAAAAAGCCTCATTTTTAAAACTAAAATTATAATGGATTCAAGGTTTCCGCGAAGAAAATGCGGTTAAACCATGAAAAAATGTTTAGTAATGGTTGTTCATCGGAGCTATACGTTCAAGTTTGGAGCCCCGGGCGGGATTCGAACCCGCGACCTGCGGCTCTCCCGACTCTATGTATACAAGGCCGCTGCTATAACCGGGCTTAGCCACCGGGGCTTTACAGGTTTTCCATGGGTTAGTCCTCACTTAAAATCTTCTTATGATGAGTATCGTATAGAGTTTCTGTTTGTAAAAGTTATTGTAAATCGGTTGGCGCGCGCGGCAATCGATCGAAATAGAACAGCAGATTTTTCCATTAGTTCTATCGGATCGTCTCAATATTCTGGAGGGTATCCTCCGAGCCAAATTTCAGTCTTCGCTAAAAACATTTTTTATATTTGGATGTAGAGCATCGCCGATTTTTTGAATGGCTTCACGTCTAAATTTATTAAGTTCCTTCTGCCTCTCCTCAAATTCAGCACTTGAGTAAAGCTTCTCAGGATGCAGGTAAATATCATCTACCATCCTTATCGCTTTTGGCACCTTAAAGCCAGTAGGTGAATCTATCCAATCTTCAAGTCCTCCTCTTAAAAGAGAATCCAATATAGCCATCGTATGTTCCAGTGTTATCTCTTTGTAACGTGCTCCTTCACTCACTCCTCCCGTATTTAACAGGAAGTAATTCATATGAGGAAGACCTCTCAAGATTTCATAAACTCTGTTGGCATGCTCTGCTTTGTCACCAGACATAAAGGGATCGTAGAAAAACTCGCTTCTAATCCTTCCTGCTTTGGTTGGATCACCTGCTGATGATTCCATTGCTTGCCCCAAAATCATTAAAGCCACCGCTTGTTCCAGAGTCAATTTTGCTATCGCAGGGATCAACGGCCCTCTGGTGATAAGAATTAGGTTGTCAATCCTATCCACATCGATATAGGGGCTGGCGTGCATAAAATCTCTTCTCGGTATAACTGCTCTTCCGTTTGATGTTCTTTCCAGTTTGTAAAAGTCAAGGTCTCCGTCTTCGGTTACATAGACATTCTCGCACAATGTTCCCGGTTTTAATAAGCCATAGAATATTTCCCGTTGTTCCCCGGGATTTACATCCTCTGTTTTTACAAATACTCCTCCAGCTTCGAAGCCATGAAAAGAACCATCTGGCATGAGAGTTCCACCATCGTCTTGAATAATCCAAGATTTTTCCTTTCCTTTTCTTGCGAGGATCCTACAGGTTGTGCTCGTTTTCCCATTTGCACTTAAAGCGAGAAGTAATGTTCTAACATTTCGGTAATCCCCATGCGTTGACTGGAGATAATCCTCTCTACAACCTGCGTGTAGGAAAATTCCACCCCTCCTAGTTTTAGCATTCCAATCCTCTGCAGCGAAAACCCCCTTCTTAAATTCGCCTATGTAGTTGCTGTTTCTAACTATTTTGATAACCCTTCCATCATCCAGCATAGCCAATCTTATGGTGATGTCTTTTTGTGGAAGTGGCTTTGATTTATTAGCTTCGAAAGCTTCGTCAGCGAAAAATAAGATGTGGTATGTTGGCTTTTTAACCTCCCTTTTTACGGGTATAAAAAGATTCTTTCCACCGTAGGTAACATGAGCAAATCCTTCAGGAACAATTAACCTGACTGTTGTTTCACTACTTTTGTTACCCACAATTCTATCAATAGAGATCAGTTTTTCTTTGGCCAAAGCTTTTTCGCATTGGGCTAACAGCTGGAGTTCTTCTTCGCCGAAAGGATGGTCAACACTGTTTTTGGTAAACATAGCTGCTCTTGAAGTAGGTTCACTTTTAGCAACGAAATTTCCGTATATAGTTTTCCTAACCCCGGGCTCGTTTTCCATAAGTAGCCTTAGCTCTTCATCAGAGGGATTATCTATCAACCTGTTTTCTTCTATCGCCTTTCTCCTAACTCTATCAGCAGTTTTAGCAAATTCTTTTAGGTCAAGTTTTGACATTGTGCTCACCGTTCTTTATTTTCTTGCGCGCGCCCATTCCTTAACTTTAAGTTAACTGTTATGTGGGAAAAATCTTATAAGCAGCAAGCTTTTTAAATCTTTTGTTAACAAAATGTTAAAATCTAGGGACTTGGAAAAGAAGATAATCCTTCAGTTGCTTGAGGATGGGAGGCAACCGCTTCTTCAGATCGCAAAGAATGTGGGGGCTACAAGGCAAACGGTCGCGAAGAAGCTTGAACAGCTGCGCAACTTCGGTTTGATAAGTTCTTTCGCCCCAAAGTTGGAACCGGAAAAGTTTGGCTTAGTCATTCAAGCTTACATATTCATGCGCGAAGACCCCCGAAGTGACCTCAGAAAAAAGAATGAGGATGCGATCAAGGGTTTCCATCAGGTATCTGAATTCCATCGAGTCTTTGGGAAATACGATAGCATCGTAAAGGTTTTGGTGGAGAATAACAAGGAATTGACTGATTTTGTTAAGAAGCTTCATGGGTTGAGTGGTGTTAGAGAAACGGAAACCTTCATAGTCCATAGCACCATAAAAAACAAGCCTGAAGATCCATTCAAGAAAGTTCTGACGATCTCTGAGGAGTGACCGAAGCATTTCATCGTAATCTGCACGCTGGGTTGCCACAGCCCACCGGAATCTTACTCATACCCAAAGCAATTAGTCTGCCTATTAGCAAATAATAAGGCATACGCAAAGTCTTATCCTAGTGTCTTGTAGTATGAACGTGATCGGGAGGTGAACCTTGTTGACGAAAGTGATTGTAATTTATGAATCAAAGTATGGCAACACCAAACGAGTGGCAGAAACAATCATAGAGGGCATAAACGAAATAGAAAGAATAGAAGCCGTGCTGAAAGAACCCAAACACGTGGAATCAACAGAATTACTTGATTACGACGTCATTCTGATCGGCTCTCCAAATCATATAGGCGGTCCAACCAGGGGCATCAAGAAGTTTATCGATAAACTTGGGAAAATAGAGTTGGAAGAGAAGATGGGAGTCGTCTTCGACACATACATGGGAAGAGACTTCAACAAAGCCGTACGAAAAATGGAAAAAAGAATAAACGAAAAGGTTCCCGGCCTGAAGCTGATAACTTCTGGTCTGTCAATAAAGGTTGGGGGAATGAAAGGTCCCATCGTCGAAGGAGAGTTTCCTAAGTGCAAAGAGTTTGGAAATAAAATCGCAAGACAGATGAAAATCTAATGACCGCCTTGAAGCCTCGGGCAAGATTCGAACCGTGACTAAAAGGGTCTGCAAGAAGAAACTTAGCCTACTTTGAAGGTTAAAGGGTCTATCCTTTTTATAAAATCTATTTTGTTAAGCTCTTCGTCAGCGGATATTATTTCATTGACGAGATTTAGTTCCATGGAAGCCACATGAACGCAATCTATCCCGCTGACTTTGAATTGATATTCAGAAGCCCTTCGTATGATGGCGAAGTCCAGTTCGATCCATTTTATGGGCAGAGAAAGCACGGCGTCTATGTTTTTTCTTATGTTCAGTTTTTCCTTCTGCGCCTCTTCTAGAATCCTATTCAGTTTGCACAACACGTTAATCACTTCCACAAGTACCATGGTAGAAGCACAAAC
>JACUTO010000091.1 GCA_014859755.1 Candidatus Bathyarchaeota archaeon | reverse complement strand
GCCTAGGAACCACCTTTATAGCATTGCTCATGGTTCTGTTTCTCATACACGAACCAAAAGAGCGAGTAGGAGCAATCACTCCAGCATAGAATAATCCTTTTTGGAATACTGTTAACAGTTTTGGTCAAGGCTGTTGTTTTGTATTGGTATCTTGTGTTGTTGTCTATTATGTAGATGTGTGGTTTTTCTTTTTTGGTGATTTTGGTTTCGTTAGGGCTTCTAGGCTTTCAGGTGATGCTTGTGGAAACGTTTTTATTTGTTTGCAATTATTATTAATTGTAAACGAGGTTTGAATGTGCAAAAAACTGTGGCAGCCCGAATTCCCGTTGAATTGGAGGAAGAGATATTTAGGTTTATGAAGGAGGAGGGACTGGATAAGTCCACGGCAATACGGCGGATACTTGAGATTGGTGTTGGTGAATGGAAAAGGAGGAGAGCAATCGAGCTTTACAGATCTGGGAAAGTAACCCTCTGGAAAGCCTCTCAGATCGGGGGAGTATCACTGAGGGAAATGGTGGATGAGCTGAATAGGCTGAGAATAATCACCCACGTCACAGCGAAAGACATCGAAGAAGACATCGAAGCCGCCAAAAGAGCTGAAGCTTGAACGGGATCAACCGTTTCCAGAGGGACATCAGTTGCAGAAACCACTTGTATTCAACGCCACGCCTATCATATACATCTGCAAAATAGGTCTGTCAAAGATTTTTGGAGACTTCTCAGAGGAGAAGTATACGACCCCGATAGTTGTGGAAGAAGTTGTAGATAAGGGAAAAAGTCTGGGTGCTCCAGACGCTTTCATCGCTGAGGAGCTGATTCAACGATCAATAATAAAGGTGAGAGAGCCTACAAATGTTGACTTTGTCACTTTGCTCTCAGCATTGCCCGGTCTCCATAAAGCTGAAATTCAGGTTCTTGCGTTGGCGAAGGAACTGGAAGGCATAGCGATAGTGGATGAAAGCGTCGCAAGGGAGGTTTCGCGCCTCTATGACATCGAAACCCATGGAACAGCCTACCTTCTGCTGAGGCTTCTTTATAGAAGAAAACTTTCAAAGAAGCAGGTCAAAGAGGCGATAAATGGTATGATTTCAGCTGGGTGGCGTCTGACCGCAGAAGAATACGCCAAGTTAATCAGAGAACTTGAAGTATAACGTATAGTATGTGTTCTTTCTTTGTTGGTTTTGTTAAGCCTTTTGTTTTGTATTGGTATTTTGTGTGCAAAAAGATGAAAAGACTGGTTATAAAACGACTTTCAAGGATATTCGGTTAATCCGCTGTTTTATTATACGTTTCAAAAACTGTCTGTAGATTTGCTTCATCGAATGTTATTTTAAACTTTTTGAATATTGTTTCTCTTCCTATGAGGCGTGGCACTTCGTCGGAGTTGGCGAACGCTACGTTTGTGTCAAACTGCAGATCACCTATTTTCATGCGCGCCTTGTGGATGTATGTTGGTAACATGACTTTAACTATACCCATGATTGGTCTATACTCACCGTCAGGTAATTCGAGGTTTAGCAATTCAGCATCGCTTCGTGTGAATGGGGAGACATCTGCTCCTGAATCCACATAGGGGTAAAAAAGGAACCATTCGCCTCCTTTTGATTGAAGATAAACGTGTGCTATGGGTCTGTGAATGATGCCTCTCCTTGTGAGCTCTGGTGTATTTGAATGTGTATCGCTTCAAAGTATGAGTTCCTCAGCTGGGCAGATGTAGTGAAGGGCTATTTGGCTGGTTTTTGCGTTAGGGTATTTCTTTAGGGCGTTGGTTAAAGCTTCTTTGGCTGTGGTTCCCGAGGCAACTATTTTGCCCTTGAAGATTGCAACATGCTTTCCCCTGTATTTTTTGTACTCTTCCATGCTTATTTCAGGTGCTTGATAAACGATTTCGCCCATTCTTGAACCCTACGGGTATAATATGCTGGGTTATTATTTAGGTTTATGTCGCGTATTCTCATTTAAGCGTATTAGCCCTTAACGAGTCTAAGTTATTCGTAGAAGGCGTCAATCACTAAGCGTATTGTTGGTATTTTGTGTTGCTGCCTGTTATGTTGAAATTTTGGAGTCTCTGCTTTTCTCGAGTTCCTTTATTATGTTTCTTATTTCCATGATGATTAGTAGTGTGGCTGGTATTATGATCAGCAGAATGAAGCCTATTGGGGTTCTGACAAAATAGCCTATGTATCCGATGTATGGTATGGTTGATGTGACTTTGCCTATGACGTTTTCTTTTTTCACTGTCCACGTGTCTGGGTCTTCGTTTACGTCTCCTTTTGTTATGAATCCTTCATTTGTTATGTTTATGATTCTGTGGGTTATGGAGGTTGGTTGTGAAAGCTTGAAGCAGATGACGTCTCCTACCCTTAAGGTTTCTGGGTCAACGGGCTTAATCACTACTATGCTTCCGACCGGGATTGCTGGTTCCATGCTGCCTGTGAAAACAGGTTCATAGTGGGTGTCTCCTGCAAGTGAGACTGGTCTGTAGAAAAGCAGAAAGATAGCGACAACTATGGTTACGCCTGTTATTGTGGCGATTTTGATGATTTTTCTGACGTTCATCTGTTTCCTCCGTTATTTGTGGGGTGGAAAGTGAACGGTTATGGCTATGTCTGCAGTCATGGTTAGTCCTTGATATTCGTTTCCTGCTGTTTCTGGCATCCAAAGAATGATTTGCGGATTTATGAGGTGGCTAATGCGATTATTGAGGAGTTTTTGAATGATGAGGCGAGGGTAAAGGTTTTGATTAGGAGGCTGAGGCTTTAGTTTTGTGGTTGAAGTGAAGGGAATGTTTCTTAAGGTTGAGGTGTGGTAACTTGTTGTTTAGGTGGTGTCTGGGTTGAATGTGGAGCGGTTGAGGCCTGAGGAGAAGGTGAATGTGGCGATTGACATGTCGGATGTGTGTGTTCGCATTTGTGCGGAGGGGGTTAGGGCTCAGTTTCCGGACATAACGGAGCAAGAGCTTGTTGAGCGGTTGAGGGAGAGGATTGAGTGGTCGGGGCGGTGGCGTAAGCGGGGGCATGAGGTTTAGAGTTTGGAAGCTTTTTTTGATTTGGTCAAGAGGGTTGTTGAGAGTTTTGGTGCTTTTGGGTTAGATTATGTGTTTACTGGGGCTTTGGCGGCTAGTTATTATGGTGTGCCTCGCACTACGATGGATGTGGATGTTGTGGTTGATGTTTCAGACAATGACTTGCGAGTTAAGCTTGTTTTGGCTTTGAAGCAGGCTGGGTTGCTGGTTGATGAGAAGAGAATTGACGCGGCGCTCATGTCTGGTTACAGAATAGCTACTTTTGAGGATAATAAGTCGCCGTATAGTGTTGATGTTATATTTTCCAGTGGCAAACTTGAGAAAAGGGCTGGAGTTGTTTTGGGGTTGCCGACTTTTTATCAGACGCCTGAGGATTTGATTTTAGCTAAACTGCGGATGATTAAGGCGACTGTTCCGAGGGAGAGGGCTTTGAAGGATGAGGATGACGTGAGAGCGATTTTGAGGTTTACAGAGGTTGACATGGAAACTGTTAAGGAGAGGGCAGGAAGGAACAATACGGTGGCTATACTTGAGGAGATAGTTGGTAGTTCACCCAGTTAGGCAGGAGCGAAATGTTTAAGTGTTTTGTAAACAGTATTGTTTACGGCGAGTTTGATGGTTCAGGTTCAGCTTAGGTTATCTGAAAAGATGCTTGAGGAGATAGATAGGTGGGTTGCGGAGGGGCGGTTTAAGAGCCGAAGCGATGCGATAAAGACTATGATAAGCTTTTACCATGAACGGGAAAAAACGCGTGAATTCTTTAGGATGTTGATGGAGCGGAGCGAAGACGGGAAGAAACATCCTGAGGTTCTTATTCCTCTAGAGGAATTGTAGTGGTTTTTACTGTAGTTCTGCATCCAAAAGCGGCTAAGGCATTGAAGAAGATTGAGAAATTAATAAGGTTAAGGATAATTGAAGAATTGAGGGAATTAAGGAATCGTCCGGAAAGGGTTGGGAAGCGTTTGAAGTATTCTGATTTCTGGAGTCTAAGAGTTGGCGATTACCGTGTCATTTATGAAATTGACAGGGACAAAAATCAAGTGGTCATATTGTTCGTCGGACACAGAAAGAAAGTTTACGATGATTTCTCAAAAATGTTCTGAATCTCGACACTTTTTAGATCCATTTTGTTTTGATTTCTCTGATGGCTTCGGGGTGGGGGTTCGTCTGTGAGGCATGTTGCTTTCAGGGTGGTCGTTGATTTTTAGGTCTAAAGGGAATGTGGTGTTCAGTGTTTTCTTAGGAATGAACTTATTTCTTTCCTGAACTCTTCGAAATCGTTGATGGTTCTTAGATTTTCGAAGACGAGTTCGTCGTCGATGTTGGCGTATCTGTGGACCAGAATGTTTCTGAAACCTCTCATCGATTTTAGCTTTTGTGTCATTTCTTTCGATATGATTTTGTTCTTTTCCAACTTTTCAAACAGGTCTTCTTCTTCGGCTGGAAGGCCAAGCCTTAGTCCTTTTACGATGAGAGCACATACATCTATTATGCATTCTATTAGGATGTGGATGAGTCTTTCGCAGGACCTCTTTTTT
This sequence comes from Candidatus Bathyarchaeota archaeon, assembly GCA_014859755.1. Lineage (GTDB taxonomy): Archaea > Thermoproteota > Bathyarchaeia > Bathyarchaeales > Bathyarchaeaceae > Kmv02. The sequence continues at coordinate 1,544 of JACUTO010000091.1, read as the reverse complement.
TCTATAGAGCTTACATATTCTTCGTAGCTTTTCGGCATAATGCTTTCAAGCTCGCTGAGGTAAGAATCTAATTCGTCTAGCTTGGATAGGATTCTGTTTTTATCGAGCATGTATAACGCCTTCTAGGTAGGATAGGTACCTAGGTTTGAAGTATTCGAACTGCCTTACTGTTGAGATGATCAAGTCGTAGAGTAGATCTTCGTTTCTGCAGAAGATGGTTTTGCCGTCTTTGAGGACTCGCATCTTTATGTACAGGGGGAGTTGTTGGTATATTTGTATGTCTGAGTTTGGGAAAGCTGTCAGGTACTCGAGCCTTTTCTTCGACAAAAACAAGGGATTGAATTTTTCTGGTTTTAGAACCACGCAGACGTCTATGTCGGTAAACTTTTCGTTTCTTGCGTAACTTCCGAATAGCAATACAGCTAAGACGTCCTTGTCATTTCTTGCCTTCTGCGAGATTTTTTCAGGTTCTTTTGACATGAAAATCATTCACCTTTTTTATGTATTAACGCTTTTTGGTTTCAGCAGCATGTTTTCCGCTTTAAGGAATGGGTATGAGGTTTAACTCTTTAATTTTTTGGAAATGCTCGGTGTTTCTTGTGGCTAAGCTGTAGCCTTTGGCTAGTGCGATTGCGCCTATCATGACGTCTCTTAATCCGATGGGTTGTCCCTGTTTTTCTAGTTCGGTGTATATGCGTCCGGCGTTTTGGGCTGATCCGAGTTCCATCGTTAAGATGATTATTCTTTTGAGCAGTGTTTTGGTTGAGGCTAGGTTTTTTTCGCGTTTTTTTGATTTGTAGGCGCCGTAGAACAGTTCAAAGGCGTTTATGGTGGTTGTGGCGAGTGAGTATCCTTTTGTTTCCATTTTCGTGAGGGAGTTGACGGTTTTTGTTTTGTTTCTGAGGAGGTCTATGAGGATGTCGGTGTCTATTATGACTCGGTTGATTTCCATCGTTTCCAAGCCTCTTTGAGGGAAGTTTTGATTTCGGCGAGTTCAGTGTCGGAGATGTCCCATGAACCGGCTAGGTCCGTGATTTTTGTGGTTTTTTCTTTTAGGTTAATTAGATATTTCATGGCTTCGTCCAGAGATACCGGGCGTTTTAGTCGCATTTGAAGTTCTCCTGCGATTTCTGATAGTTTGGCGTACATTTCTTTGCTGATTTTGATGGTTTTTGTTTCAGTCATGAGGGACACTAAGTAGTAAAAGTGGTATAGTTCTACATTTAAACGTTTTGGAAAGGGTGAATAAGAGTGGGAGGATGGTTGTTGAGGTTCAGGGACGACTTGTATGGCTACGGGGGGAAACTGACAGGTTGTAGTTCATGATGCGGGGACTTTTATGTTTAGTTGCTTTTTTGCTTCGAAGTATTTGGTGAAGTTGGTTATGGTTATGCCTAGGATTTCTTTGGTTTTTGGATCTCTTCTCACGAGGACGTAGGGGTCTATTTCTTCGGAGAGGGCTTTTCTGGGTTTGCCGAAGCTGATGTAGATTACGTCGGCTTCTCTGTCGTAGCTCATGACTATTTGGTTTCTCTCCACAGAAC
>JACUTO010000090.1 GCA_014859755.1 Candidatus Bathyarchaeota archaeon | reverse complement strand
ATACGAATTCCGTATAATTTATTGGAAATCAGTTAAAATAACGGCTTTCAATTCCGAAATTTTTATAAAGAACATCAATTTCTATAATGAGGTCAACTAAATCGAGAGGTGGAAGTAGTGAATAGTGCTAAGTGCCCTGATTGCGACGCGGAGCTTGAGATCCCCGAAGATGTCATGCAAGGGGAAATTCTGAGCTGTCCCAGCTGTGGACTCGAACTGGAAGTGAAGCAGATAAAGGGAGAATCCGTGGAGCTTCAAGAACTGGGAATCGAGGGGGAAGACTGGGGAGAGTAGCTCAACTTTCTTTCTTAACGTTCACTCACAGCAAAATGAGGGCTGATGGGGGAGACACTACAAGATTTGAATGATACTTGAAGATAGGATGTAAGAAAACAGATGAGCATTGGAATTCTGTATGAGCGTTCAGAAACCGATGAAATGGGTATAAAACTAACCGCAGAAGAGTTAGGAATAAACCTTGTATACATTCCATTTCGTAAGGTTGCCATTCGCCTAGACGATGACGGGTATACCGTTAGGAGCAAGGGGAAAAACTATTCCAAGGTCCTCGAAGAGGTTACGGTGGTATTAAACAGGGCACAGAGTAAAAATCGTCGGCTCGTCGCAGCTAACGTGCTGGAGACTTTCGGCAGATACGTGATAAACCCTTCACCTGTTGAATACCTCTGCTACAGCAAGTTAAGGACCCTGCTTCATTTCTGGAGGGAGGGAATCAAAACTCCGCGAACAGTCTACGTTCCATGCGATTCCCATGAACCTATGGCTGATGGAGGCGAAATCCGTAACGAGGAAGAAATCGCTGATCTCCTGCAAGAGGAACTCGGAAATGGAAGCATCGTGATTAAGCCGGACGCTGGTACTCATGGAAAAAATGTTAGACTCGCCAGAGGACGAAACGATCTTTTAACAATTCTGGGGGAAACCGAACCGTCAATAATAAATCTGGTGGGTATTCTCGCTCAAAAGTTTGTTCAAAAATGGTTCTACGACTTGAGAATAATAGTCAATAAAGAAAGTGGGAAAGCACCATATTGTCATCCAACGGCGTTGGCGAGGGCTGGATTCAAGGACTTTAGAACAAACACTTTCTTGGGTAATATGGTATTTGGCGTTAACCTGCCACCTTACATTAAGGATGTCGCAGTTAAATGTGGCAAAACCATTGGAAAAAACAGTAAGACTTGGCTTTTAGCCCTCGACGCCATGATTGAGGTTGGCGAAGACAAAAGTTTTGATGACGAGTATGTCAAGGCAGAATTCAAGAAACTTGAACCGTCCTTTGATGCGTTGAAAAAAGTTAAGAGTGACAAAACTAAGAAGAAAGCCTTTTCGGATTGGAACAAGAAACTGGAAGAAGCCTTTCAAGACTACAAAAGTCAAGAAGCGTATGAGAACATCAAAAAAATAATCGAAGAAAGCGTGGAAAGAAATAAACATAACATATTGTTCCATGAAGCAAACGCCTGCCCTGAATTCTGGGAACAAACTAGACTGGCTGCCGGAATCAATTTGGCGGTGCCGTTACTCAAAGGCGCCCAGAGCGTTATCGAATCTGATTACGGAGGCTGAAGAGAAAGTGAAGGTAGGAATCATCGGCGGCTCAGGATACGTTGGCGGAGAACTTCTACGCCTGCTACTTTCCCATCCGCAAGTAGAAGTCACAACGGTTATTTCCCGCAAAAACGCTGGTGAATATGTTTTCACAGTTCATCCCAACCTAAGAGGAGCCACACAGCTAAGATTCCTTCCCTTAAATCTTTCCCACATCGCAAAGAATTGTGACCTAGTGTTCATGGCGACGCCCCATGGCAGTTCAGTAAATCTTGTTCCCAAACTGCTCGAAATGGGGCTACGGGTTATTGACATGAGCGCAGATTTTCGTTTAAAAAATCCTGCTGACTATGTTAAATGGTACGGGTGGGAACACACTCATCCAGAACTATTGAAAGAAGCAGTCTATGGTTCAACTGAGCTTCATCGTCAAGAAATAAAGAACGCCAGCCTGATAGCGTGTCCAGGATGCATGGCAATTGCAACGATCCTCGGATTAGCACCGATGGTGAAGGCTGAAGTTATAGAAAAACACAGAATTGTAGTTGATGCAAAAATCGGCTCTTCAGGTGCAGGCAGCAACCCTTCTCTCTCATCTCATCACCCGGAAAGATTTGGAGGAGTAAGACCCTACAAAACAGTGGGTCACAGACATATCGCGGAAATCGAGCAGGAGCTCAACCTCCTCGCGAATGAGCCTCTAACAATTTCCTTCTCTCCCCACGCAGTTAACATAGTTCGAGGCATCCTCTCAACCATTCACGTTTTCCTCACAAAACCCTTAACAACCAAAGAAATATGGAAAATATATCGTTCGCAATACCAAGAAGAACCCTTCGTACGCTTGGTGAGATACAAAAAAGGACCATATCGATTGCCCGACCCCAAAGTTGTAATGGGAACGAATTTCTGTGACATAGGCTTTGAACTGGACCCCCACGCTAATCGACTCGTCATATTATCGGCAGTCGACAACATTATGAAGGGAGCAGCTGGTCAGGGGGTTCAGTGCCTAAACGTCATTCTCGGTGTTGACGAAAAAACTGGGTTAGAAAGCATGGGTTTTCATCCGATGTGATTACGATGTTAATCGTGGTGAAGGTGGGCGGAAGCATACTAAAAGGAGTCTCCTCCGAACTTGTTTCCGACATAAAGAATGTTCTTTCCAGGAACCAGATAGTTCTTGTTCACGGTGGAGGAAAAGAGGTCACTGAAATAGCCTCTAAACTAGGCAAGAAACAAGAATTTGTAGTTTCACCAAATGGTTTCAGCAGTCGATATACCGACAAAGAAACCGTTGAAATATTTACAATGGTGATGGCTGGAAAAATCAATAAGCAAATAGTTTCAACCCTCCAGCGGCAAGGCATATCGGTTGTTGGTCTCTCCGGCTTAGATGGTTTCCTTGTGCGGGCGAAACGGAAAAAGCGGCTGGTTGTTGTTGACGCAAGGGGAAGGAAAAGGGTTGTTGATGGAGGATACACTGGAAAGATAAGTGAAGTCAATGCCCATTTGTTGCGGCTTCTCATAGAAAATAGTTATGTGCCCGTCATAGCGCCAGTTGCCATAAGCGAAGAATTTGAACCCCTCAACGTGGATGGAGACCGAACAGCGGCTTACGTTGCTGGAGCTCTTGACGCAGATCGGCTTATCCTCTTGACAGATGTAGAGGGCTTGATCCTAAACGGCAAGTTAGTGTCAAAATTGAGTGTTTCTGAGGTAAAGGAGACCCTTCCTAAGATTGGACGAGGCATGATCACTAAAGTCTACGCAGCCATGGAAGCCCTCAACCTAGGTGTCGGCGAAGTCTTAATCACATCCGGACTCGAGAGACTGCCCATTTCCTCTTCGTTAAAACATGAATGTGGTACCGTGATAAGCCGTGAATGAAAAAGAAATCATCAACCTTGAAGAAAAACTGATGGCAAACGTCTACGCCAAAAGACCAATAGTCATCACTAGAGGTAAAGGAGCCCTAGTCTGGGGCATCAACGGCAAAGAGTACATAGATTGCACCAGCAGCTACGGAGTCTGCATAGTTGGCCATTCCCATCCAAAAGTTGTGGAAGCGGTAAGAAGACAGGCGGAAACCCTCATTTCTTGCCACGCATCCTTCTACAACGATGCACGATCAGAACTTTTGCAAAAGATTACCCAAATAGCCCCCAAAAATCTCAACAAAATTTTTCTCGCCAACAGTGGTGCTGAGGCGGTCGAATGCGCCATCAAATTAGCCCGCAAATTTTCCGGCAAGCCTGAAATAATCGCCATGATGGGGGCCTTCCACGGGAAAACCATGGGCGCCTTATCCGCAACCTGGGATAAGAAGTATCGTGAGCCCTTCAAACCCCTAGTTCCCGAGTTTAAGCATGTTCCCCCAGACGATCTCGAAAAGGTGAGGGAAGCCATTACAGAGAAAACCGCCGCTGTCCTCGTGGAACCAATTCGAGGAGAAGGCGGAATAAGAGTTCCTCCGAACGGTTTTCTCCCGGGCCTTAGAGAAATTTGCGATGAGACGGGTGTTCTTCTAATCTTCGATGAGGTTCAAACCGGTTTCGGCCGCACCGGAAAAATTTTTGCTTGCGAACATTGGAATGTTGTTCCTGATGTTCTTTGTCTTGCAAAATCGGTGGCAGGCGGCCTTCCCTTGGGCATAACGATTGCGAAAGAAAACGTCATGTCCTCTCTCAAGGTTGGGGAACACACAACCACCTTCAGCGGAAGCCCCCTAGTCTGTGCGGCTGCGTGCGCTGCAATAGATGTTTTGGTTGAGGAAAAGCTTCCTGAGAGGGCAGCGATGCTGGGGAGGTATTTTAAGGAAAAGCTGGAGGTTCTCCGGGCTAGACATAAGATTGTGAGGGAGGTTCGTGGACTAGGCCTTATGCTTGGAATGGAGCTTCGATTCGACGTTTTGAATATAATTCTCAAATGCATGGAGAGGGGGGTCCTCGTCCTTGACGCGGGTAGAAACATTCTACGATTCTTACCGCCTTTAGTCATCGAAAGGGAACATATTGACAGAGTAATCGACATCCTTGATACGGTTATGGAGGAAGAGAAAAATGAGCGACTATCCAGTTAGCCTCCTAACTAGCATGTTAGAGATTTACAGCCCATCTGGTAAGGAAGAAGAAATTTCCAACTTCCTTGCCAGGGAAATGGAAAATCTAGGTTTTCGCGTTCGTAAAGATGAGGTTGGAAACGTAATTGGGGAAATCGGTCAGGGAGAACTGGTTATTCTATTGTGCGGGCACATGGATACGGTTGAGGGTTACATACCCGTGCGAGTTGAAAATAATAAACTGTACGGCAGAGGAGCTGTAGACGCAAAAGCACCCCTCGCCGCAATGATCGTAGCCGCGTCAACTTTCGTGAAGGAAAGTTTTCCGGGCAAGATTCTTGTCGTCGGTGTGGTTGATGAAGAAGGGTCAGGTAGAGGAATTAAACACTTCATCAAGAAAGGAATTCAACCAGATTATGCTATATTTGGAGAGCCAAGCGGCATCGGAAAAATAGTCTTTGGATATAAAGGAATTCTAAACATTAAAATAACATGTGAAACCCCCTCAGGACACTCAGCTGCACCATGGCTATTCGATAATGCCATTGAAAAAGCCATGGAAATTTGGAGACAAATCCGAAAACTTCATCTGCGTGAAGAGAAATTGAGAAGCCGCTTTTACTCTATCACTTCATGCCTGACTAAGATAAATGGAGGCAACGCTTCTTCCATGATTCCTTCAAAATGCGATATTTATGTTCAACTTCGAATTCCGCCCCAATTTACTCCTGAACAAGTTTTCAATGAAGTCAAAAGAAAAATCAACCGATATCAAGCTACTAACCCGAAAGTTTCTGTGAAGGTGAAAATGGAAAGTGTGGCTAATGCCTTCGAGGCGGATCGAAGGTCAGTGCTTGTCCGAGCCTTAGCTTGGGCCATTAGGAAAACGACGCTTAACTATGCTTCTTTTTCGAGGAAGACGGGAACCGGAGACATGAACGTTCTCGGTAATGCTTTGAAAATACCCGTGGTTACGTATGGACCTGGCGACTCCCGCCTAGACCACACTCCCAACGAACATATCGACCTTCAGGAATATTTGGTCAGCATTCAAGCGTATCGAAAGGCTCTGATGAAATTGCCTGAACTGCTGAAAAACAGAAGGACAAGGAAGTTGGAAACCAACTGAAGTTTCTATTGACAAGACCAGTTATGTCTAGGTGTAGTCTGCGTGCGGCAGTTTCAAGCCCACGAAGAGCCAAAATGCACACTCTACACCAATTCAAAGAACTTAGATCGAATGACTTTAAACTTCAATAGACAGATATTGATGATGCTGAAAAGTCTTTAATATATGCGAAAGTTAAGCTGTATATGACAATATGAGGGAAATCTGGATGGTGGAGGCCTACATTCTGGTGAAGATTTCTACCCAAAAGGAAGTATATGGATATGCTCGGTCTGTCGTAGAGAAATTGATGATGATGAAAGGGGTGGAAGATGCACAGTTGTTGTTCGGCGATTACGACGCCATTGTGAAGTTGAATGCGCCCAAAACCCATGATGTTGAGAATTTGGTCATTGAGGAAATCTCGATGATTGA
>JACUTO010000089.1 GCA_014859755.1 Candidatus Bathyarchaeota archaeon | reverse complement strand
TCTGACCGACCCAGATACGGCGGAAGAAGAGACTACCAACGAAGAAGAAGATACTAAAGCGAAAGAACGGTCACTCAAAATCCAGTTTCATAAATTTTCTAAACGTTATTTCTTTAATAGCATACGCTACATGCTCAATTGACGTTCTGCTGAAAGGAGCTTCTGCTTCATGATAGATGACGCTGTGTTTGATGCAGGCTGAGGCCGGTTACGTTGAAGATTTCAGCACAGTCTTGAAGCTGGATTAACCGATGTTTTTAGGCTATGAAAGAAGGCAGTTTCTTGGTGATGATCTCTTCGGCTTCCTTCATTATTCCATCAATCAGCTCTTTAACCGTTGGAAGGTTGTCTATGAGACCCTGCACCTCACCCGTCAACACCGGAGCGTTTTCAGTTTTACCGCGCTTGTATGAGTCGGCCCATGAAATATTGGTCTTGGCGTCTTCTATCTTCGGATTTTCAAACTTCCCTTGGAAGGAGCCTGTTACGCTGTCAAGCAGTTCCTGGAGGGTCGCTGCATACTTGTTTTTCAGAACTCTGATGGGACCGAAAGTTCCCGCGGTCACTATAGTGTCTCTCTCCGTTCCCCCTAGAACCGCTTCCTTGTATCCCGGGGCGAAGTCACTTTCCTTGGTGGCGATGAACCGGGTGCCCATGTAGATGGCTCCAGCGCCTAAAGCTAGAGCTGCGACGAGACCCTTTCCATCACACCAACCGCCAGCCGACAAAACCGGAACCTTCACAATCTTCCTTACGGCTGGAGTTAGAACACTGGTGTGAACTGGGTCCCAGGCCACGTGCCCTCCAGCCTCATGTCCTGAAGCAACCACGGCGTCTACGCCAGCTTTCTCAGATTTCTGGGCGTGATAAACCGACGGAACTACATGAACAACTATGAGGCCCGCATCCTTCAGTCTTTGGGTGTAAAGGTTGGGGCTGCCCGCTGACGTAACCACCACTTTCAGATTCTCTGTCAGCTTGGGGTCCTTCTCTCTTTCCTCGATTATGGCGTCTATAAGATAAGGCGCGTCTGGTTGTTCTCGGGCCACTCTCACGTTTACTCCGAAGGGTTTGTCCGTGAGTTTGCTCACCTTGCGGAGTTCTTCTAGGGTATTGACGCCCATGTCTTCCTCCATTGCTAGGGTGCTTTCTACAAGCTTCGGGGCGAAATCGTGAACTTGTTTGTAAAAGTCTGGGTCACGTTCCTTGAGGTATAGGAAGGTTCCTGTGTGGCTTATGATGCCTAGTCCGCCTGCGTTGGAAACAGCTGCACATAGCTTGGTCGTTATGAAGGGTCCCATGGGGGCTTGAACTATTGGATATTCGATTCCAAAGAGTTCGCAGACATCCGTTTTTTTGAACACCATATCATATTCCTCTGATTCGGAGAGATAACAGAAGAAAATCTACGCAATTTAACTTTTTGGGGGGCATTTGTGCGCACAAGCATTAAATAACACTTAGATTTGATAGGAGAGATCATGGTCATAAAATTTGGGAGTGCAATATTCAATCCTAAGTATGCCTCAGCTGTTGAAGAAGCTGGCTTTGACTCGATTTGGGTGCCCGATCACTTCGCTCCTTTTTCACACGATGCCGGACTGAGGAATCCTGCAAATTCTGGGGGCTGGATGGCCCTGCCTAGTTTACCATTGATACTGAGCAACACGGCCAGATGCGCAGCTGGAACAAACGTGTTGTGCCCCACCTTTAGATATCACCCAGCGGTCATAGCCCAGTATTTCGCACAACTGGATTACCTATTTCCAGGAAGAACTATCATGGGGGTTGGTACAGGCGAAGCGGTTAATGAGACACCGATAGTGGGACGTTTTCCGCCCTACCAAGAGAGGATGGAAAGATTGGAGGAAGCCGTCGAAGTTATGAGAAAACTTTGGACCAGTGAAGACTACTTCGACTATCAAGGGAAGTACTATAACTTGAAAAACGTGTTTCTCTACGCAAAGCCGAAGGAGAAAATACCGATAGTAATATCAGCTTTTGGTCCAAAATCTGCGGAATTGGCCGGAAAGGTTGGAGATGGAATAATCATTCACTGGGCGAGACCGCAACAAAAGAGAAATCTAATCTTAAAAAGATTTGTTGAAGCAGCGGTAAATGCAGGTAAAGATCCGGAGACCATGATTAAAGCTGCGTACTTTCAAGGGGGAATAACTTCCGATCCTTTGACAGTTGTTAGGTTCGCCAAAGCCAGTTGGTCTTGGGGTGCGCTAAGTTCTATCCATGAGCCGGATCCTCGAAAGGTAGACGAAAAGGCTCAGCAATTGTCTGATGAGGAGGCCCTTAAACATTGTACGCTTGTCCAAAAGGTGGACGACCTGATAGAACGTTTCGACTCGGCTTTAAAGGCGGGAATGAATCACTTAATAATAGGCGACGTTACTCCCGGTCTGGTGCGCTTTAACCTAGCCTCGCCGGAAGATGCAGATTGGCCGAAAAATGTTCTTCCATACCTCAGAGAAAAATACGAATAGGATGCCGCGTGCGCATTACTGTCAATTTCACTTTACTGCGGCCACTCGCGTTTAAAATCGCGCACTCGAGCTAGGAGTCATCTCAGTTTAGAGGTTATCCGTCTCGGGGATAGGGAAACCGATTAGGCGGATTCGGCTCGCACACTTGTTGCATTGGATCACTAATTCTTCCAAAGCTTGGCCTTTGACCTTCGTCTCTAGAATGCTGTAAACATCCTCTGTTTCATCTTCAGGAGATATGATAACCCCGCAATTGGGACAGGGAAAATCTCCGTTCCCTCGAATTCTGGTCAAATCCAGTTCGCATACCAGAGGTTGCTTCACTTTTCCTTCTCCCCATTTTTGAGCAAACTTTTCAGACAATTTTGATTCCTCACAAAAGAAGAAGTGAAAAAAGTATTACTACGTTGTTAACATGCAGAAAACACACGTGTATATTCCTAACAGCACTTCTCTGTTTTGAAATCTTTTTGAGTTTTAGATCCCGGATGGAAAGAAAGATGGGGCGCAGTTCCCTAGTAAACAGTTTCTTGTAAGTCATATTCAATAGTACGAATGCGTGCGCATACTTCTTCAATGCTTGGCGGCTCATCGAGGTTGATGTGGAATCTGCGTGTTGTTGTGAGTGTGCCACGGAAAAAGGTAACAACAACACCCGCTTCTAGGCTGAGTGTTTTCGGGGGTGGGCGGCTGATCTGGAAGGTGGGAGTTGTGGTGGTTTTTTCCTATTTTTGTTCACCACCACAACACTTCTAGACTGAGTGTTTTCTTGGATGGACAGCTGACCTGGAAGCTGCAGTTGTCGTTGGTAAGCGAAAAATTCAGAAAACAACGACAACTCTTCATAGCTGAGTCGAGGCTTGGGCAGGTGTTTCAGAGGTTGTGTAGTTGTCGTCGTCCATCAGAAATGCAGGACAACGGCAAGCGTCGTGTTGGGAGAGGCGTCAAGGTCCTTGGTTTGACACTAGATCTGTTAGGTCTTCGGATAGAGCAAGACTTTGAAGAATGTTGCGCGCGCATTCTTCAGTCCAAGACGTTTACTCAAAAATATTCGATTCCGTAGGTTTTCTGAAAGTGTTCCATGAAGCCGTAGACGTTTGGTTTCACTATCCCTCTACTGAGTATGAGATGGTTTTGGATGTGATCTTCTACCTCCGGTGTCAAAGGATCCTTCTCAGAGATTCTTTCACAGATAGTTTCAAAATTTTCTCCGTTTTTCATTCCCTCGAGGATAATTTTTCCCCAGAGGGTGAGGCGAGCTGCATAGGTTTCCAACTTTTTGACCGCGTCACCTGCTGGACCGAAATGTGAGTAATACAACCGTTTAGGTTTCATCTTGATCAGTCTTCTGAGCGAAGATAAGGCCATTTCTAGATGGAATGGGGGAGGAGTGGTTGGTATAATCACGTCGAATTTGTTCAGATAGATTCCAGCTGCGTCCCCTGGGAAAACTCCTTGGCTGTTTTTTTCGTAGAAGCTTAGTTCGTGGGAAGCGTGGCCTGGCATCTCCAAAACCTTCAGGTCAACGCCTTCGCCTAAATCAACGACCGTTCCTTCTTTTGCGATGAGAACTCTTTTTTCAGGGACAGGTTGAAATTCGCCGTACATTTCAGCGATGTCTCCTAAAACTTGTAAGCTTGAAATCCACAGTTTTTCAGGGTTGACTAGGTGGCGGATTCCTCTCTCATGGACGAGCAGTTGTGCGTTGGGTAGGTGAGGCAGGAGGGTTCCTGCTCCGCCAGCGTGGTCGATGTGGATGTGGGTGACGGCGACGTAGTCAACTTCGTCCCTCTTTATCCCTATCTCTTTCAAACCAGAAAGCAGATTTTCCACTGTTAGTCTTGGTCCGGTTTCAATGATCGCTACTCTCTTCCCCTTGATCACGTAGGAGGCGCTGAAATTCTCGAAGCCTCTGGGTTTCAGGTCGATTAGATACATGAAGTCGTTTAGTCTTTTGGTGTGCATTATCTTCACGTTTGGAATAGGCACTACGACACAAGTCAATTATTAACGTTTTCTAATGTGTTAGATGCAGCTATTTGGATCCTAATAAAGGACCTATGTTGAAAACGAGCTTTTTTCAGAAAGTTATTTTGCGATTAAAAACACCTTCGGAGGAACATCACATATGCGCGCGCGAAATTGAGGAGACTAAATTTTCCAAAAAACATAAACAGTCTGGCTGGAGACCTACTGATAGAGGGCTTCGAGTGAAGAATGAAGCCGAAGACATCTCGCAAATCTACAGTGCGGTTAGCCACCCGTTTCGCAAACGAATAATCGAGATCATTGGAGAAAAAGGGTGGTCAACCTTCACCGAACTGAAGAGGGAACTGCAGACAACCGTCGGCACACTTTACTATCACATTGACATGCTTAAAGGCCTCATTGCCCAAGATGAACGAAAAAGATACATTTTAACCGAGAGGGGAAAGCTCGCATATAAGCTGCTGGTTTCAGACGAGGAGAGGTTTAGAGCGGTTGGTCTCATCGAAAAGAAAACACCACCCCAGACTGCTTTCAGCAGATTCTATACTTCCTTGAAAGGATTTGTTCTGCCAACTAGATTGTTTGGGTTGATCTACACGAATCCGGCTAGGATGGTCCCTGAAACGTTGCTAATCATAGGTTTCGGAGCGTGGTTGTCAACAGCATCCGGGCTTGAGCCGATTATGTTATTTTATCACAATCCTTTCAGGATTTCGCCTTTAAGGATAGTATTGCAGTATGTTGTCGGTTGGCTGGTCATATTTGCATTGTGCGAATTTTTCACTTTCCTCTTTTTCAGGAGGGGAAGAGGCGGAGAACTTGCCCTTCTTGTTGGATGCGCATTTTCTTTACTTCCACTTGACATATTCCCGGTTGCTTGGCTTCTCTTGGCCAAAACAGGTCCGTTTTTCTATCTTTTAAGCGCTGTTATGCTTCTTCTTCAAGCATGGAGCCTAGGCCTATTAACCTCAACGGTTTGTCTGTCAAAAGGGTTGCGTCCAGATAAAGGCGCTCTAGTTAGCGTCTTAATTGCGTACATAAACCTTACAATCGTGTTGTTTCTCAGGTTTTGATTTTGAAAAAAATGAACAGCAGCTAAGGGCTTTGTTTACACGTTGGCTGGTAGTCCGAAAATTTCTTTCCTTCTCATCTTATACGCAACAGCGAAAACCACGATGGTAGCTAGAACAGCGCCTGCAAACACGTATCGATTCAACAAGGGATATAGCAAGTTCCGAATTGACGATAGAGCTTCTTCAAACACTCCGAAAGAAGGATCATCAACGAGTGTTCCTTGGAAATGGTCATAACAAGCCCAGACTGCAAGTACATTGCCCTCTTCATTTGGAGTAAAACTGTGTGTGACATTTATTGTGTGGGTGTCGTTGCTGGCCTGTTTCAGAAATCTCAGGAAGGCTACAGGCTGCTCATCGATTGAGATGTTCCATTCGCGGTAGTTGTCATTTTCAGAAGCTGTGAAATTGACTGCTTTATCTACGGGAAGTGTTACGTTATGTATGAAAAGGGTTTCCATGGCTAATTTGTTTTCTTCATTTTTCCATGGCCAATCAGATATTGTAACGTTCGTTTTGACTGCAGCTCGCGCGCTGTCTTCTATGGCTGTCTCGTTATACATTGTCGCGATTATGGAAACATGAATTGTCTGCTCTTCCTTCTTTGGCAAGTGGATCGTT
>JACUTO010000088.1 GCA_014859755.1 Candidatus Bathyarchaeota archaeon | reverse complement strand
TTCCAGAAACATTTAACTTTTTTAGATGTCTACTATATATCATGAACAGATAGAAACGGGTGAATTTCACCTGTGAATAAGATTATCCAATCATTAGTCATTGTGCCTATTCTTTCCCTTTCTCTGTCAATTGTTACGATTCCCTATGCTTTGGCAGATGAGAATTTCTGGGTAACTATGGCTCCAATGCTTACGGAAAGACATGGGTTTGGAGTTGCTGTTGTCGGCGTTGGGCTTGCGTTGCACTTTGAAATTTTAGGAAAACGGGGTCGGAGTAGGATTATGAGAAGAACAGCATTAGCACTAGTCCTCCTCTCGGCACTCTTGATGTCGACGTTAACTGGAGCCCAGTTCATTATATCAGCAACGGCGAATCCATCCACCCAATGGATTAAAGACATCGGATCATTCCCCACTACAGCATTTCCTTTGGGACAAGGAAATTCCCTCATACAAACAGCTGATGGAGGATACGCCATAACAGGAGGCAAGGACGGAGGCTTTTGGCTTCTTAAAACCAGCTCGTCTGGTGATATTCAATGGGAAAAAACTTACGGCACCGAAGCACCATTCAAAAGCTTTGCCCATGCCATTGTGCAGGCTGAGGACGGAGGATACGTTTTAGCCGGACAGGGAACACCTTGGACTAATTTTCACTACAGTGTAAGCGGAACACTTTTCAACTTCATTAAAACCGATTCAGCAGGAAACATGCAATGGAACAGAAGCTATTCAACCACAGATGCTCCATTCATTGCCACGTCTCTTATCAAAACCAGCGACGGAGGATACGCAATAGCTGGATACGCTGAAAAAGGACATAGCCCAATAGGTTATGGAACGGGCTACGCGTGTCTCGTCAAGACTGACGGAGCAGGCAACATGCAATGGAAAAAACAATTCGAAGTAGACCCCGTTAAGGCTCAACTTGGTGCTATTTCAGTTGTGGAAACTGACGATGGCGGATACGCAATACAGACCACAGCAGATCTCACCATCTATGGGGTTCCTGTTGTAGAAAATGTCGATTTTTGGCTTATCAAGACCGATTCAAGCGGTAATAAGCAGTGGGACAAAACCTATGGCGGAACTTCCAACGATTTTCCTAGAGCTTTCATTGAAACTGCGGACGGGGGATTTCTGCTGGCTGGAACCACGCATTCCTTTGGTGCAGGTCAGTCAGATGGCTGGTTGGTTAAAACGGATTTCGAAGGAGACGTGCAGTGGAACAAGACGTATGGGGGCGCAGGTTGGGACGCTATCTCTTCTGTTTTGGAGGCCCGCAACGGAGGATATGTTGTCGCAATGATGATTGACGCGTCATTGGAAAATCCGCCGTCTGGAGCCTTGATTTTCAAGACAGACGCATCCGGCAACATAGAATGGACAGTTGAATATCAAGGGACAACCCAACCAGCCATAAACCCAAGCCACATTATAGAAACTGCAGACGGAAGTTATGTTTTCACCGGCTTTAAAATTAGGGTTGAACCTTTTTCCATCGTGCTTGTCAAGTTTACGTCACCATCAGAGCCGTTCCCAACATGGATTGTAACTGCCATAGTGATAATAGCAATAGGCGGAGTAGCCTTTCTGGTCTACTTCAGAAAAATCAAGAAAACAACTGGGAAAGCCGAAAAATAACACCCGAGTTTCCACATAAGCATTTGAGTTGGTGAAGACAGGCTTCCAGTACGTGACCGAAGAATATGGAAAAATGAATCCCTTAGCGATCTACGATCGTTCCCAAAGACTCGACGTGAACATGTTCAATGGGTTAATTCACAAGATCTTAGAGAACAGAACCCAAATAAAGAAAGTTAAACGAAGAGTATGCAAAATAAGGTTTGACTCAATGGTTTATTGGAAAAGACATTTCAATATGGTTTTTACCCTTTAAATAAGCTCCCTTGAATGAATCGTCCATTATGAAAAACCATAGTGGAGCTGGATTATCCGCAAGCGTTTGACGTTTGGATACATGATACCCAGCGACAGATAGGACGTAGCTAAGAAGCTTAGACACATGATGATGCTCGATACTTCCAGCATCATAATTACTGATCCTAATCTTGCCAAACGCTTCATAAACACATGTTTCAAAATCCTTGAAGCACTCTTTCTGACCAATGAGCAGAGTATAATCGTCGATTTTAGCATCGCCAACATAGCCCATAATAGCAGCGGCATAAACATTTCGTAAATCCAAGGGCATACTCTTAATCTCAACAATCTTCGCCGACCTTTGACCTAGAGCCCTCAATTTTACAACATAAGGTTCGAGCGCGTTTACATCTATTTTTAGAGGAAGCAACGCTCTTTTTAAGCGACTTAAGCTAACGAAGTTTGTCCTTTTGTATACTCCGTACTCATACAGAACATGGGCCCAATACTCAACCTCTCGAAACCTCCCACGCTCTAAAGCCTTATACCAAATCCCTCCTAGAAAGACTAAACCCTCTTCATCCAGAGCAATGTTCATGGCAAGAAACGTGTGGACGGCGCCACCGCGACGTACATAGAGCCCCTATTCCTAGAATGTATTTCGCCATGTCTGTGACCACAACTGCTGAAATCAACATTGAGACCATATAAAGGGGGAATGTACTTTTTAATCGCAAACTGATTTTTTGAAAAAACGTTGTTTTCAACATGCATCATATCTGGATCCTAATAGGCGAGGTATGTTAAAACCTATGGGGAGTAGGCCTTCCAAAGCGTCTAACCTAAATAGCTAAGACAGCCTAGAAATCCCCCAAGAAAACTGAAATTCAAAGCCATGGACTAGGACAGTAACACATATTGAAGACTCCTCTAAAAGCCTCTTCCTCTCTCATCTCCAAAAGGCGGGAGCCATGAAACACGAGGAGGCTGGTAGGTAAGGGCATAGGAAAAGAGAGACTAAATACACAATTTAGGATGCAACCTCTGAAGCACACTTAAAAAAACAATCAGGAACAATCATCCTTACAGGGCTCTTCTTTTATCCACGAGCTCCACCCGCTTCCCTTCTCCCCACAACCCCAACGCACTCAACTTTCCTACGAACCTCTTCATCTGCTCACTGGACAACATAATTTCGCCGCAGCTGGGACACCTGAAAACGTCATGAATAACAATAATATCGTTATTATCGTCAAAGTAGGCGTCTTTTCCAGCCTTCATCTCGACATCACAGTGAGGACACTTAACCACAATTTTCACCCCTACCTTCCATTAATCTCCTTCTCAACTCTTTAATCTTTTTCTTACTCGTGGTCTTATGTAAGGATATTACAAAAATATAGTCGGGATATTCAGCGAATTTAACCGTAAACACCGCGCCTCCTCGGAGGAACTCTATCTTGTACGTATTTTCTTTAATTTTAATCCATTTCTCAGTCCCTATGCTATCTTCTAAAACTTCTATTGGAAACCCGTAGAAAACGATATGCCCCCTAGCGGTTTTGCTATAAAACACAGGCTTCACGCTTTCACCACACACTAAAGCCTAAAGGCCTCACTGGTAAGCCTAACCTCCCAACCAGCCGCTGACCTCCGCCCCTTCCGAATCATCTAACCTCGCCTGAACCCAGTGGTTTATCCCAGAAGCAATTTATAACTAAAGTTTTGCGGTTCGGTTTAGGGTTTTTAGGGCTTCTGGGAGGGTGACTCCGGACTTGAACAGGTTATAGATTCTGGAGATTAGGCCTTCTATGCATTTGTCGTATACCCACTCGCAGAGCTCCCCAATAGTCTTCCCTGCTAAGGACACCACGCGACGCTTCAGAAGGACGAGGAGGGTGTAGGCGAGGAAGACCAGCCTCCAGTGTCTATTGGAGGCATGGCTGCTTCTCACCATGTAACCCTCCAGTCCTAAGCATTGCTTGGCATCCCTATAAAACTCTTCTATCTTGTGTCTTCTCCTGAACGCTTCTATGAGCTTTGAGGAATCCCGGTCAAGGAAGTCGCTTACAAGGAAGTGGATGGGATCCCTCTTCTTCTGATGCCTGCTCTCCATCACGAGGATTGTGGCACCTAATTTAGGGATCTCCACCTGGAGGCTGACGGTGGCGTAAATGTCTCCGCCCACCTCTACATCCCTGAATCTGTGCCTCAGCCTTGAGGCAGTTCACTTAGTGGGGTTCGCCGACCGTCGTGGTAGGCGACCCGGTTGCTCTTAGCTTCGGCTATGTAGTGCCATCCCCTACGTTTCACGGCATCTACCACATCTCTGCAGAGGTACCAGGCGTCCAGCAGCACGACCACATTAACGCCTTTTGGAGGGTGGAAGGTTTGGATGAGCTCAACGGCCAGCTGGATCCTGGTCTTAAACTTTCTATGGACCTCTAGGCATGTGTCCTTTCTCACGTAGAGCCGTAAGTCAACGGGGTAGCCTTCATCATCTTTGGTGAGCATGTAGCTGGACACGATGTCGTGGCAGAGGATGTGTTTGCCGTGTTTGGGGCTGAAGAGGTAGCCCGTTAGCTCCATGTGCCTTCCAAACTTCTCCAGCAGTGTGTCGTCTACGATCAGGAAGAGAGTGGAGCCCGTTATCGGGGTTAGCTCTTCCCAGACTTGTTGGAGAAGAACCTGGTTCAAGGCCTTCGCTCTCCAGGCTTTGGAGTGGAGGAACCGGTTGAGGCTGCTTTGGTCTCCTTCGTCCAGGCAGGATTTGGCTATGTATCTCACAGTCTTCCTCTTGGAGGCTATGAGGCCCGTGACGTAGTTGATCAGATGCTTGAACTGCCTCTTAGACAGGGACGGCTTGAAAGCCCTGAGATAGTCCATTAGCTCCATAGGTGGACAAAGAATCTTCATGCTATGCCGCACCACCGGCTCCGTGATATCTTTCTGTAAAATCTCAACAGAAATTACTTCATACGACGCACAGATATTCCCAACAAATATGCAGGCACTGCTACCAAAAGAGCAGAAAAACGCTTAGTGCGGAAGACAGATTCCCACAAAAAGTTCCACAAAATGCGAACAGTAAGCCCTATGCAAACCGCAAAACTTTAGTTATAATTAATGGCGTAACCAAGATTTCTCATAGTAAACTAATCGAGAGGACCAAAGCTCCTCACGTGAAATCGAAGAAGCGCTGGAGAAAAAGAAAGCTCATCACCCGGTGGTGATCAAGAGCACAGTCATGCTTGGTGCCACAGAAAACTTAGTCAAATCCGCCCTCGAACAGCACTCAAATAAACAGTGCGGAATACATTTCGGCGTCACCGCCGACTGGGCCTCCTAAAGAAAACCGACATAAACAACCTAAGAGAAATACTAAGCAACCTCAAACCGTCTACCCACTATTCAACATCGCTAACAATCATCGAAAAACTACTAGTCATCTCCCAAAAGACGTGAAGCCAAGAAAACAAAACATAGGTAGCAAGCTATAAGAAAAACGCGAATCAGCCGTAAACTCAAATGCGCGCATAAGTGGTGGGGAAAAGAGAATACTCAAAATGGGTAATTGTCATCCCCTCCTCGCAAATCAATGAACTCGGCTGGAAGGAAGGAGAGGAACTACAAAGTAGAGTCAAAGGAAACTCGCTAACCATAATGCCGATGACTAGCCCAGGAAAAAGCCAAAGAAGAAGACGATGAAAAGTTAGCATACGGTTGGGCAAGGTCATGAATAAGATATACGCGATCGGTTATGGAAACTGGAAGAAGCTGCACGAATTCATTAAATATTTAAAGACGCTTGAAGTTGGCGTACTAGTGGACGTTAGACGATTTCCAACAAGTAAGAATCCTAATTTTACGAGAGAAAACCTTGAAGTCGAGTTGCCGAAGTCGGGGATAAAATACGAATGTATGAGCGACACGTTGGGAGGTTTCCGTAGAGGAGGCTACCAGAAACATATGGAGACAGAAGAATACAAAAGCGGCATAAAACAGCTCTTAGAGATGACCAAAGAAAGCAACATTGCCATCATGTGCGTCGAGCCGAATTATAAGTACTGTCACAGAAGGTTCATCATGCAAACGCTTTCAGATATGGGTGTCAATGCCGTCCCTGTTGAAAAACGCACCCAAACCGAATCCAAAATCAACGCGTTTCCCTAATAGACCCCTAATAGAGGGGGGCTATAGGGGGTCTACAAAAGAGAGAACACAAACACCAAGAACAACAAAAAACAACTAAAAGAACTTAAAAGTTACCAATTTTCATCCACATAACGCAAACAACTTAACGGTACCTTGGATTCTTCTCCATACACATAATGCATACGCGTCTTTGTCTAGCAAACTCAAGAA
>JACUTO010000087.1 GCA_014859755.1 Candidatus Bathyarchaeota archaeon | reverse complement strand
TAGGAGAAGTAATCGCCGCGTATAACAAAGATGAACTCGAAGAACTAACAGAAGGTTGCCATCAGGCACACCATCCATAAGACATTAGTAAAGAACAAATGACAAGTCTCGCTTAGGCCATGTTTCATATGGATCTCAGAACTACGTTTATTGTTTCATAGAAGGGTGTTACCATGGCTGGGTGACCTCTTGAGAGCAAGCCTCCATTATTTAGAAGAAGTGGAGTGGGCTATTGCAACCCGCTTCCAAGCAAACGAAGGTTTGATAATCATTCCTAACGTCAGGGGATCGACACTAGACTCCTCTGCCGACCAGGAAACAGGATTAACAACAAAGCTCGGCATCGATGCCACACGTCCGTTGGCAAGACCTAGCGAAAAATTTGAGCAAGCGAAAAGACCTGTGAATGAAAAAATTGCCACGATTATAGAGGAAATGAGAAAAAGCTTATAGCTTGCCGTCTAACCACCCAGCTTTTGCGCCTTTTCTTTCATCGAATTTTGGAACATACGGTTTAATATCTATAAGTGGTGTGCCATCTAATGCGTCAATGCCCTCCACCCGCAGAATATTCCCTCTTCTTTCCAACAACTTCACCGTAGAAACTCCTATCGGGTTTGGTCTGTTTGGATGTCTACAGGCAAAAATTCCACGGAAATTCTTATCCAAGAAGGGTTTCACGTGAAGCGAATATCCTTTTGATTTGTGAAACCAGTATAATAGTATAATGTGGGAGAATCCTTCTATGTCCTTTAATCCATCAACGTATTCCTTAAAAACTTCAATCTCAGCGACTTCTTTTGATGCGTACGCTTGAATCGGCATCTCTTGCTTAGTTTTGTAAGGAGAATGTATCAATCCAATTGGTTTCAACTTGATTTCCATTCGATCACCTTTCTTACAAAGGCAGTCTTCTTTGCGCACGTTGATAACAGTTGTTGCGTTCCACCTGATTCGCTTACCACCCTTAGCATTTTTTCCGCATCGGTGATTTTCACACCCATAACCGCCGTTACTCCTTTCTTGAATAGAGGTTGTGGGACCATGCTTGCGGTTGGCCCTAGCAGAACTACTTCTCTTGCATTACCCTGCAGTTTTAGAATTTGATTTATGGTTTTGTTTATAAGGGTGCTTCCGCTGATTAGGAGAATGTCTGATGAAGGCAATACTGTAGACGCGTCATGTTGGGATATCAAGTGTACTCGTTTGTCTTTGATCTTCCTCTTTTCTAAAACGTAGAGGTCTCGAGTTTTTCTGAGAATCTTATGGATGAGAGGCCCAAAATAGCCAACCGTTACGACTTTATCCTTAGGCTGGATGAGGTCTAAGACGTCGATATCGGAGAAAACATATTTTTCTGGTTTAGCCTCAAATGCTGTCTGGGATAGGGCGTTTATTGTTGCCACACCAACGGCTGTCTCAACAAGGTTGGGTGATTCGACCTTATTCATGACGTTTAAAGCTGATTTGCCAGCGATTTTTCCGGCATCCACTAGAGCAGGGCATTCAGGAAGCTCGGTTGTTGGTGTATAGGCTACCCCTGCATGCCGAGTAGAAAGCACTACCGCAGTATAAGCCAATCCGATCCTAACATTTTCAACCTTGACTTTAGAAATGAATTTTCCTAGTTCCTTCTTTAAGTAATCTAATAATTCTCTCATTTTTGCCTCTCTTCTGATCCTAACATTTACGATTAACTTTTCTGTCTATAACATAAGCCCCCTTTTATACCCTAACTTCGATTTGGTCGCTATATTCTTTTTACTTAACTCACTTATCACCTGCTGACAAACTTCTTGTTAAAGAGGCCCACAATAATATTTGGTTGCTGGACATCCCAAGCATTTTTCATTTTGATACCGCACGCATTTTCCGCAGTTGATTCCGCAAGGGGCATCTTCAGCATCTTTATTTGCGCGCGCGCCGCGCGCTGGAAGGTCGTTTTAACATATATGCTACACCGAGCGAAGATCAAAAATAATATCGGTCCAATGCTGACCTAGACTTTTTTAAGGTTATTTTCTGTCTCCCTTACTCGGCTTCAATGCCTCCCTCCATGATTCGATTGGACAGCACTCATTTCTGCTCAATTCCTCTTAACTGTTCTCTGTGTGGCTTTAAGTAACTCTTTCTCCGTTAAGTTCGCTAGTTAGCTAAGGAGTACGACGCCGCGCCTAGGTCTCTTCTCATTTACGTCGTCGCCAAGCGAAAACTTGATAACAGTCTTCTGAACAAAAGCCTTGAAACTCGTTGTCTTGGACAAACAGCTTTCCGCACTGTTTACACTTACGCTTCCTCACTTTTTCTTGCGACGCTATCACTCCCAACATTGCGTACGTAACTATTATCTCCAACTACAATCCTCATCGTTTCTCGCAGCCTTGCCCGATTAATCCTCTCTCTAATTCACGCGCACCGGTTCTTCATGATTGAGGTACGGTAGCGCTGCTACCGAAAGCGGTGCGATGGTTACTGTGATTACCGTTAATGTTCCTTTTGAGGGGAGTTTTATCTCCAGCTCCTCCCACATTTTCTGCATACGTTCAGCCCGGTAACGTACTTATCAACCTCACAACAGCTACAATAGGGACAACAAATTTTTGTCATATTTTCATAACCTCTTATGTTCAGTTTTTCATTTTCTTCATCTGCAGCTTGGGCACGTGCCGCCTGAGCCAGTAGTGCCACATACCATACGATTTTCATGCCAAAGTTTTTTCCAACACTCTTCACAGACCATGATTTGACCTAGGTCCTTGTGGTTGGCTGAAAGCAAAGTCAGGTCTTCACCATTTTTTCCGCAAAGCCTGCATTCTGCCATTTTTCTAACCTTTTTCATCCCATATGTTCTCATTTCTTAATATTGTGCTTATGCATAAAAATAAATCTTATGATTATAAAGAAATCAAATGGTAAGGTCCACCTAGTGACTAGGGTAGCCAAAATTTTATGGAAAAAAGCGCGCGCATAGACAAGGGAAATGGTAGAAATCTTATCGTCGAGGATGTCACCCTCAACATTTGGTATGTGCCCCACGTTACGTAAAATTATTCTCTTATAGCTTAGGATTTTGCTCCCCATGCAAGATACCCTGCTTTCGCAGGGCATCGCATAACCTACAGAATGCCAACGTAGTATCTATAACAGAGGATTTTTCTGTGGCTATGCCCTGGGCGACCTCGCTGGCGGTGGATTGAACAATAGCTATGGATTCAAGCTCTTTCATCCGCTTTTCTCCGCGCTTAAGGTGAAAGTAGTGGCTTACGGCAGCCTGTGTTATTCCAAGCTTCTTGGCCGTAGCCACCTGTGAAAAACCATGCTTCTCGACCAGTTCCCTTGCTACCAAAGATCGGAAAGCGGGCAAAACATATCGCACGACATACTCACACGGTGGCCTCAAGTATAGCACCAAGTTTATAACGCAGTTATAATTTATAAGTTACTCGCATCTTAACGTGTGCGCGTTGTGCACCAAGAATCTTAAGCCTTGCGTCTGGAAAATTGGAGAGTAGATGAGAATTGGTTAATCAAACCATTGCAATAAGGGAGGTTGATGGCGTAGAAATAGTAAGCTTGATGGACAATTCAGTGGATTTCATATCCACAATCCAAAGGAAAGAAGTTCAACAAGTTCGAAATTGGGTAAAGGATCGCATGGGTGAGGAATGGATAAAAAAGTATTTTCGCCTACCTTTTGCTGAACACGGTTTCTCGGTGCTTATTCAAGTTCTCCGTGATGGAAAATCACACGTAGTCTTATTCGACACGGGCATTAGCCCAGAAGGAGTTGTAAGCAACGCGAAGGGAATGGGACTAAATCTCGCCGAAATCGAGTCCATAGTTCTCTCTCATGGTCACTTTGATCACTTCGGTGGACTGCTAAAAGTTCTCCAAGCTATAAACAAGAGGGACTTGCCAATAATCGTGCATGGAGACATGTTCAAAGTCAGAGGGGTAACCAATCCGGATGGAACCGTGAGGAAATTTCCAACTTTTCCAGCAGAGAATCAAGTGAAGCTTGGTAAATATGTTAGAACGAAGCAGCCTTACCCCGTTGCTGATGACACGATGCTCGTTACGGGCGAAATCGCCCGTAAAACCGATTTTGAGAAAGGTTTTCCTCAACATCGAGCTCTAGTTGACGGTAAGTGGCAACCTGACCCGTGGATTTGGGATGATCGAGGGATTGTAATTAACGTTAAGCAAAAAGGTTTAGTGGTAATATCCGGCTGTGCTCATGCTGGCATTGTCAACACAATATTATATGCGCAGCAAATCACTGGAATTGCAAAGGTTTATGCTATAATGGGTGGCTTTCATCTAGCTGGAAAAGAATGTGAACCAAGGATAAGTCAAACAGTCAAGAAATTGAAACAACTGAATCCTACGGTGATAGTGCCATCGCATTGTACGGGTTGGAGAGGAATCTATGCAATTGCTGAAGCGATGCCTCAAGCCTTCGTGTGGAACAGTGTTGGGAACCTTTATCGATTTTGAATTTGTTTCGGACATCGACCAAGCACATTAGGTTATTTATGCGAACATAACATATGCTCTACAAGCGCGTTCAGCTAAAAGTTTCGTGAGGTCAAGCAGATTGGAAAAAGTATGGGTAATACTTCTAATCAGTTTCCTTTCGGGTTCGACAACGGTCATTGGCGCGCTTTTAGCAATTTTCCTGAAAGGAAAGGGGAGTTATGTCTCTATAGGTGTCGGCTTCTCGTCTGGAATCATGATAGCTATCAGTTTCCTCGAGTTACTTGTAACAGCCCTCACAATGATGGATGAACTTTTCGTTATCTTTGCGTTTGCCTTAGGGTTTGTGTTAGTTTTGATAATTGATGTCAGTCTGCCACATATGCATCTGATAGAAGAAGTGGGGCCCTCGCGACATTTAATCAAGATAAGTTACCTTGTAGCGATTGGGATAATAATCCATGATTTTCCAGAGGGATTCGCTATGGCTAGTAGCTTTTGGGTGGAAGTGAGGTTGGGATTGCTTGTCGCCCTGGGGATTGCTCTACACAACGTTCCGGAGGAATTTGCGCTTGCAGTTCCGCTTGTACTTACAAAGAAAACGAAACTCTTGCTGGAATTTCTCGTTTTATCGGCGTTAGCCGAGCCACTGGGGGCCATCTTCGGAATTGCTTTGTCTTCTTTTATACCCCAGTTCAACGCATTTTTGTTGGCTTTCGCGGCGGGTGCGATGGTTTTTGTTTCTGTGGATGAACTTGTTCCTCTGGCGTACGAACATGATGGAATGCATTACTTCGCGATTGGACTTATTACAGGAATCACGTCTTTCCTGGTCCTATCGACCTTCCTCTAAGTCTGTTTTCATTCGAAAAGACGTGAAAAATTTAAGTTCAACGAACACTACCAGTTCTGATAAGTCTAGGTGACCGGATGCTATTATTAATACTTGCAAGTTCGTTTTTGATTAGTCTTATCGCCTTCGTTGGAGTCTTTAGCCTTTCGGTTAAGGATGAGGTACTTGACAGGATTTTGTTGTGTCTGATAGGATTTGCTGCAGGTGCCTTAATAGGTGGGGCATTCTTACACCTGTTGCCCGAAACGGTAGAAAAATCCACAAGTATAAACGTTTTTCTAGCCTTGTCTTTCGGCTTTTTCCTGTTCTTCTTGTTAGAAAAACTGTTATGGCGCCACTGTCACAAAGCCAAATGTGAAGTCCACCCGTTTGCCTACATAAACCTCATCGGCGATGGGGTTCACAACTTCATCGACGGTCTCGTAATAGCTGCAAGCTTTGTAAGTAACATTCAACTTGGAATCGTTACCTCTTTGGTCGTGGCCTTCCACGAAATTCCGCAAGAAATTGGAGACTTCGGAGTCTTAATTTACGGCGGTTTCCAAAAATCAAGGGCATTAATTCTAAATTTCTTTGCTGCTCTGACGGTTATTATCGGAGGACTCGTGGGATATTTTCTCTCATCATACATAGGAGAATACATGATTTTCATTCTGCCTTTTGCAGCAGGAGGTTTTATCTACATAGCCGCTTCAGATCTCATTCCTGAACTCCACAAAGAAGTTGACCCGAGAAGGTCATTAGCATCCTTTGCCGTTTTCCTTTTGGGCTTCGCGTTCATGCTATTTGTAAAACTTTACTTTTCGCATTAAAGCGCGCGTGCACAGTTGTCTGCTTGTTTCCTGTTAAATATCTCTTGCATAATTTCTCATCGCAATGCTTATATGAGTGTTCATTCATATGAACATTTTCTCATACATGCATAACGGT
>JACUTO010000086.1 GCA_014859755.1 Candidatus Bathyarchaeota archaeon | reverse complement strand
GTAAACCTAAAGTCAAGGTATTCCAACGCATAAACCATATAGAAAGTTGGAATATTAGCTACTCAGAAATAACGCTTTTGCATTTTCTGATTCTATGAGTCCCTTGAGAAGGGATGAACAAAAGTTCTCTATGGCTACTACGGATCTTCTTGTTCCTGGCAATTCTTTTCAGTGGTTTAGAAAAGACGTATTCATGTATCATTCTTAACTATGGTCATGCCTTAGAAACCAATCCTTTTCCTCGAGTGATAATTCAAACTACAGGTTTACTTACTGGACATGCAATTGGCTTCATCATATCTGTTGTTCTAATGTACCTTATGTATAAAATCAGCATAGAAATGGATCGTCCTCTAACAATCTTAGTTGGAGTTGGCATTCTAGCCACAGCGTTCTCTATGTACTTTTCTGTCTTTCTTCACAACCTGAGAACTCTGGGAATGCTAGAAGCTTTGTTGTAGTTTTGAATAGATAAATGAGATTTTCATTGAACAGAATAGTGCGCGCGCGCATTATTTAGCCGATTTCTAGAAGATAAGAAAATTTGTATGTAACGTTTTGTTACACACCGAAGGACATTCGAAAGTTTAAGTAGCTTTGTTTCAACAGCAGAATTGAGTGAAGTGGTCCAAAATAACAGCAATGTATGTCTTCGATTTGTGGTAGTACTACTAAGACCCGTCATGACATCTTAAAGAAAAGGGGGAGAGTTTCATTACTCTTCTGAAGCCTCGTTCTTTTCAGCGGCTTTGATCTTTGGAGCTACTTCTTGCTCTTGCTGAAGTTTTCTGTTAGGGAAGGTAGGCACCGTGTACGCATCGACGACACCAGAAATCTCACCTATTTTTTTCTGTACGAAGTCCGCGGCTTTATCAGAGTTTTCAGCGTTGAACCACATGGCTACGTCCCATGTTCCGAAGATGTTCATTAAGTATTGTAGGTTTACCCCTGGGCTGGGCTTCTCAGGAAGGTGCCTCAAAGCGCCTATCGTTTTGACTATTTTCTCTGGATTGAGTTTCAGTAGAACCAGATATTCTGTCATGCATATTCCACCTCCGATTCGGGTTCGCAACTGTGTTGAATCATTGTAATGAAATCTTTTAACTCTTGTGAATCGCCACTAATGATTTTAAAGATATGTTAACAGTTTTTACCTCAGTCAAAAATTAGTAATTTAGAACTTGAAAGGGATGTGAAAGAAATTATGGAGAATGCCTTCAAAACAATACGATTAAAATCAAGTCTGATTGCTCAATTGCTGGTCTTAACTTGCACTTGTCAATAAAAGTTTTTTAGTTTTGTCTATTTCGAGACGGTCTTCTGCCTTTTTCTGTTCGGAAGTTGCAAATGCCCTGTAAAGATTATCCAATTCTCGGTATGTCTTTTCAAAAAAGTTGACTCTCAGGCTAATTTTCTTTCTGTACAATTCGACTAATCTTCCAAGTTTAGGAATGACGCTGCAAAATACCATCAAGATGACGTCAGGCGGATAGTCCTCCAAAACTTTGGAATCCACTTCACCTTTGTCAGATATGATGATTAGGTGCCCCTCTGCGTTCAGGATTATTTCCTTGGTTTCCTTTAACTCCGGAATGGCTTCTGGAGGTATGTTAAAAGATGCGTTCAGACGTTTAAGGATATTCTTCAGAAGCTTACAGAGTTCGTGAGATAACTTATTTTCTTCTACTAGAAACTCACTTAATTGTAAAGTTTCCCGGTTTATAACTTTTAGAAAATCGAAAAACTTCTGCTCGATCTCAGTTCTTGTTTTTTCTATTTCCATGTTGGCATAAGAAAAATATGAATCATCTGCGATCCTTCTCGAACTTTCGCCGCTTCTTATGAAGCCAAGCTTCCTTGCGGCTTCCATTGGGCTTACCTTTTCGTTTACGGCCACTTCAAGGCTACGTTTGATTTGGTCTTCTGTCAAACCGATTTGCTTGAGCTTCTGTATCCTATCTATCTCTTCTCTAGAAGGCTTCGCTTTTGATTTCTTCCGTTTAGCTTTCTTTCGTTTAGAGGGAACAAAATTGATGCCGTATCTCTTTGTGTATTCCTTAACATATTTCAATTCTACATCGAGTATATCAGCTGCATCTTCCATGGTTAACCTCTTTTTCGCTAAAGTCTCCAAATTCGCGACGAATTCTTCTTCTCCGTAGCTTTCCTCCCTTTCTTTAGACACGGCGCTTTCCTTCTTCACGTATCGTTTAATATATCCTAGTTCTGCACCCAGTTTTCCTAGCGCTTTCCATGGTCAAACCCTTCCTCACTAACCGTTTTAGGGAACACAGAGTTTCTCCTTCCATTTCCAAAATCAACAATCTAAATACATTGAACTTCGTGTATTTTATGTTTCTGAATTTAGAATAAATATTAGCTCGTTTTGAAAAACTCTAAGGATTTGATCTCCAAAGGTTTAAAATCTAAATTTGCGTGCGCATAGCTCTTTCTCATGATGCCTATCTAAGATGGTATAGAATTTACATTGACATCATCAAAACTACAACTGTATCGCTTTGTTCCAACTCCAATTGCACCTGTAGTTAGGGTTCCACCGCTTTCTTGATTCGTGAAATATTGGACGTCATCAATCCGCACGTTAATTATTTGCCCCTCAATGCTGATTCTTACATCGTACCATTGATTTTCAACCAGAGTAATACTTGCCGGAAGGCCGATTTGTTCTTCAACATCCCCTATCCTTCTATACAGTAGCAGTTCATCTTTATCTTCTGCCATAGCGAGAAAATAATAATTGGAAGTGTCTTGGAAGCGGAAGAATAGAATTGCTCCTGTACCAGGCGGTGTTCCAGGTGGAAAAACAAATTTTACTTTAACCTGAAAGACATAGTCGGTCCAATTTGTGTCACCTGCCATGCTAACTGTTCTATCAACGTTTTTTTGTGTTTGCGCATATACTGTTGTTCCATCTGTTGCCGTTTGCCAAGTCCCTGAATACACCGTCCACCTGTCAGGAGCTTCGGGAGGAGTGTGTTCGTTAAAATTATCAAAGAACAGGCCCACCGTCATGTTGACTGTGGCTGCGTATTGTTGAAGAGAAAGGACTGTCGTCGGAAACAGTAGGCAAAGAAAAATGATTAAGGGCAACTTTGCCATTCTTCGCCTTTCTTCAGTCAAATCTTTCGTCAATCCTTCTCTCTCCTTCATGTTGTCTTATGAAGTTTCGCGTCTTGTTGGCTTCCTCCTCTTCTTTTTAAGTCCACTCCTTTTCGGAATGTTTCTTATGATGCGTTTCTTGTACTTTGGGATGCGCGTACGCGCAGATTGTTCGATATCCCCGTATATGCTACTAGTTCTATGTGGTGTATAATTTAATAGCAACCCATATTTTCCTTTCGCAACGTTCCTTAGAACCCAAGCATCGTTGATCAGCATCGCTCCGAAAATCATAGCGGCAAATCCTCCAAACCCAAGGATGTAGCGAGAGTAGTCGCCGAACAAGTATTGAACACCTGTTCGTTCAACCCATTGAAACAAAGCGATACTCGCCCCTATAAAACCGACAATAAGAGTTATTGACCCAAGAGCAAACTTAAATTCGAGATATTCGATCTCTTGTCCCAATTTCTTGTTCTCCAACAAAAGAAAAAAGAGAAAAAGGTGGAAACTTTTACGATTTCTATTGTGGCAATGGCGTATACTGGGAGGTCACAGTTATTGCAGTCGTGGAGTCTCCTTCGGTGTATGAATATGTCACTTTTATCAAGTAGTAAAGCGATGTCGATATGGGTTGCTGGATGTAGCCAAAGTCGCCTGTTAAGCCGTCGATGTAAGGTTTGTTGGTTCCACCGGATGGGGCGTCGTATATTGTTGCTTCTACCCAATTCGCTGGGGATATTGTAGTGTTCCAGTACATGACCCTTATCTCAAATTTTGAGAAATTCGCCAAATTCGCCGTTGGTGTTGTTAGCGTAATATTCACTGCACACGCTTTACCATCATCTGTCACGACCTTGAACGCGTAAGTGTCACTGCCACCATCAGGTGCGGTTCCTGGTGTTGTGGAACCAGCTGGAGTTCCCTCACCCGGCAGGTATCTCACCTGATCGACGTCGTTGACGTAGACTGTCCAAGAATCGGTAGTGGCTCCGATGGTGAACATTTTTGTCGGAGTTATGGTAACGGTTGCAGTATAAACAACCAAAGCTAAACCAATAGCGACTAAAGACGCAATACAAAGGAAGCCTTTGATACCAAGCGCTGCTTTAAATTTTCTTCTCAATCAATCACTCTCCTACATAGTTTAGTTCGACTCAGATCTGATTTAGAGCATAGAAATAGTTTATGAATTCAAAATTCTGATTTCTGATTCATTTTATCAGAAAAAAGGGGATTGCGGGGGCATCACCAGAGACGACCTGCGCTCACGCGTAACCAGAAAAAGAGGGAATTTTGGGCGCGCGCACAGTTCCCTACTCGCTTATTTGCATTCAAAATCATGAGCACCATTCATTATTTGTACTCGAGAAATCATAATAGGATGTTTTACTAAATTTTTCATGAAATCCTTGGCAAAATCTTTCACGCCCCGGAGATGTCCAACATCTTGAGCAGATATAGATCCGCATTGCCGTATGCTAGTATTATGGCCGTGCTTCTGATAATGGGCATTCTTACAACATACTATTATCCAAAGACTTACGGGCGCATCGTTGACCATAAGGAGACGTACCCAGGCAATAGACCCTTCAGCTTCAAGGTGGAGTTAGGGCTGGATGAGGATTGGCATATAAAAAGCTGGACAGATCAAGAAGGAACAAACTTCAGTGTTAGTCTGATAGGACACCCCCTCGTTGAGGAATCAGAGCCAGAGATATCAAATACTAGTTGTTTCACTTATAACTGGAAGTTGCTTCTGAAGGCTCCCAGTACATATTCGGCCTACGAATTCGATTTAAAAGTACCCTGGAATTCTCATGGAAACAAATGGATGTTCAACCTTTTGATCGAAGGCCACGGAGCTTTTCATATCACTATTATGAAGTTTGATAGACATAGCTTCTACATGTTCTTCATACCCGACGTCGTTGGTGGTGTGATCATATTAGCCATCATTATCTGGATCGTCAAACAAAAGATAAAATCGTTACAGAAACGCGTAGTAATTCCGAGGAAGCGAAGTTACGTAGCCTATTGAATGAAGGAAAACCAGCCCTTGCCAAAAACCTCACGTTGCACTATAAGGATCTAGACGATTGGTTGACTCCAGGTCCGCAGAACAACTACACCATCATCGATTATAGTAACTGAACTATTTCATGTCCTTCGTTGCCGAAATTTCTTCCAGCACAGTCGAGGCGTCTGTGCATGCTTCAGACCAGAAGCATATACACGTTTCAAGCCAATGCTACATGCCTTGAAATTTAAACATTCTTTTATGGAGGTGGTCTCGCCAGACGGTTCCGCGAAACCTTTAAATTTTGGTAACACCATTTTCAAGAAAAGTGTTACCATTCCAGAGTTGACCCACATGCACATACCTGACGGTTTCCTCGACCCCTACGTTTGCGCCTTAACGTACATAATATCCGCGATTTTCCTTGTTTGGGCGTGGAGAAAAATGAAAGCAACCTATCCCCGCGGCGTCGTTCCGCTTCTCGCCACCTCAAGCACCTTCGTTTTCGCCGCTCAGATGCTAAACTTTCCCATAGCCTACGGCACAAGCGGACACCTCGTCGGCGGAACCTTCCTTGCAACATTGCTTGGTCCCCACGCAGCTATCCTAAGCATGACCATCGTCCTCCTCATACAGGCCATCTTCTTTGCAGACGGAGGAATATCCACCTTCGGAGCCAACATTCTCAACATGGCCATCATAGGAGCCTTATCCTTCTACTTTATCAAGATCATCTCGGGTTCATCTACGAGTCGAAAACGATTCTTATCAAGCGTTTTCGCTGCTTCATGGCTCTCCGTAGTCTTAGGAGCACTAATGTGCGGCCTCCAAATTGGCGTCTCTCCAATTTTCGCGTCGGCGGGAGGCTTACTTGCAACCGTGCCAGCAATGCTCTTCTGGCATACAATAATAGGCGTCGGCGAAGCTGCCGTAACAACTTCCCTAATTTCACAACTTGTCCGCCTTCGACCTACGGTTCTCAATGGACTCGCCATTCTAGGGTGGGATATCCGATGAATGATTCTGCAAAAGTGTTGCTTGCGGTAATTGTTGGCCTAGCTATACTCTTGCCCTTCGCCTCAGCTTACCCAGATGGCCTTGAAACAGTGGCTCAAAACGCGGGTATCGAAGAACATGATGGTCTTTGGCATGGACTAATGTCTGACTATAG
>JACUTO010000085.1 GCA_014859755.1 Candidatus Bathyarchaeota archaeon | reverse complement strand
GATGATCTTTGGCATCTAAAGTTGCCGTAGTGACATACTTGCTCATTGTGGTGAACATTTTAGTATTTTTTGGGCAACTCTCCGATCCTATCTACTATAAACACTTCATTCTCAACTACGGTCTAATTCCTGTTCACGTCATGGAAGGCAAGAACCTCTTCACCCTAGTTACGTCCATGTTCTTGCATGCTGATTTTCTTCATCTCGGCATGAACATGCTTTTTCTATTAATAACTGGTGATGGATGCGAACGCGCCATGGGCAGTTCCCGCTTTTTAGTTTTCTACCTCGCCTGCGGCGTCCTTTCAGGGCTTTTCCACACCTATCTAAACAGCACATCTAGCATTCCTACCATAGGCGCGTCTGGAGCAATCTTCGGCGTTTTAGCCGCCTTTGCTATCCTTTTCCCCTTTCGCTGGCTGATCAGCCTCTTCGGCTTGATTCCCGTGCCCGTTCCAGCTATCATTTTCGTCTTCTTGACGGTTTTGATTGAAACTGCTTATGTTGCTTCTGGTGTGGTAGAAAATATTGCTCACACAGCACATTTGGGAGGTTTCCTAGCTGGAGTCTTCTTGACTTTGTTGTTTGGGCCAAGGAAACGTGAAATAGAAGAACAATAAAGGTTGACTGAAAAGACACTCTTTCGGGTGTGCGTGCATTGAAACCATGAAAATACCTATGCTCCATATTTTGTCTTCACTAAATCTATATGCCATAGGCAAATCAAAATCTTATTGTGAAATCAATTTGCCTTCGCATTCGTTGTTAGAAAAGATTCGGAGCCTATTTTCTGGTCAGCCTCAAAAAGAGGAGCCGCTTGTTAAATCGACCGCGAAGAAGGAAAAAAAGTCCTTCAGGGGGCCCTCATCATTTTGGATATTTGACAAATCGTCCTAAAAATGCTCATATCCCGCAAAAATGTCTAATCTGCCAAAAAATATTGGAGTGTATGCGTGGGTAGAAACACAGCGAGCTTGGCCCCGATCTATGCGCTCTGGTTAACCTTCCCTTCTTTTTCCTCTCAGGGTTTGGTGATTTGTTGGTTGCACCTGCCGTCCCAACGGCATTTCGTCTTATTTCGATACTTTGCCTTGAAATCACATGGGTTTTCAAATTTGCAGTCTGGTAGTTCAGAGCGTGATCGTACTTTGTGTTTATGTTTCTGGGTTAACATTGTGGCTTAACGTTGACTTTGGCATTTAAAATGAGTTATGAATTGTAAATCATGTTTCAAGATCCATGGCTTAGCCTTCCCCTCTTTTTCAAAGGGACGGCAGTTCCTTTAGTCTTAGCTTCGTCAACCATTAGGAAGTCTCCAAACTGCTTTATGCCAAGCTCTGAAAGGAAACATGAAATATAGGAACAATAGCCATGAAACTTACGAGTCACATCAATTTAATAGAAGCTTTTGTAGAAGATTTGTTTCCACTAGAGAGCATATCGCGTACTCAGTAATAGCGATGGGGTTTTTTCGGGTAATTCCTCAGGAAACTTACAGCATGGGTTGGAGGTATTTGAAAGAAAAATGTTTTGGTATGTCGCCTCTTAGGGGCACCAAAAAGCCATCGATGTTCCTTATGTTCTCAGACAATTTTGACCTAAGCTCTGACATAAACTTCGAGTAGTCGGTGAAATCTTTGTGTATTGACACCATT
This sequence comes from Candidatus Bathyarchaeota archaeon, assembly GCA_014859755.1. Classification (GTDB taxonomy): domain Archaea; phylum Thermoproteota; class Bathyarchaeia; order Bathyarchaeales; family Bathyarchaeaceae; genus Kmv02. Next base: position 4,803 of record JACUTO010000085.1, on the reverse strand, counting down.
ATGGAATTTTTGCCGTTTATGCCGTCACCGGAGGCTGAGAATACGATTTTTGGGTTGGATTCAATCCATTTGTTCGTGTTTTCACTTTTTGCATTGGAATTAGCAATGGTCATGAATGTGAAAGCAGCGATTTCATATCCTAGTTTTTCCAAATTTGGTATGACGGTATAATCCCGGATATACCCTGTTTTTTCTAGCCTTTGTCTCATTCTGGTGATGGTTGGCTGCGAAACTCCTATGATTTTGGCGATTTCCCTATCGCTTCTCTTCGAATTTTTCATCATTTCGTAGAGCAGCTTAATCATGTTTTGCTTTGCCATGCCCGTGAATTAATTATTCACCATATATAAACTTTGTCGATGTTGCTTCTAGTATTTTGCTAATCAAACGACACAAAAAAGTTATTGGAAAGGTTGTCTTACCGTTTTTGGCAAAATAAGATGAGATTAGGTAATTTTTGGCGGTTTCACCCCATACTATTCAATCAAATTCCTAACTTCTTTTCGAGTCGAACTCCGTGGGCTCCCTTGTAATAATCTTTAAGTTCTTCCACCTCTGTGTAACCGTGCTTGCGGTAGAGCTCTAGCGCTGCCATATTGTCTTTGCGCACTTCAAGATAGCAGATTTTGGCTCCTCTCTTTACGAAAATTCGCTCAATTTCGTCAAGGAGTTTCAACCCGATGCCTTTCCTTCGATACTTAACTGCAACGTCTAAGGTGTAGACGCGGCCAGTTGTCTTTTCGTCGTGGCGATGAATTAAACCGATGATAAAGCCAGCTATTACGTTGTTTGTTTTTGCCGCCAAGCTTACGGCGTTAGGGCTTTCCAAAAGGTAGGCTATTTGTTGTTTGTTAAACGCTTCTAAGGTGAAGCATTCCCTCTCAATTCGATAAAGCGTTTCCAGATCGTTGATCGTGGCTCGCTGTATGGTTATTGACAAGGTTTGCCGCCCATTCAACTTCCTTCTTATACTCAATAGAAGAGGAATTTGAGACTTTTGGAGCCAAAACGTTCAGAACAACCCATTCTCAGCCAAAGTTTACAAGGAGAGGCTTAGATCCAAAGCGCTTGGAATAGACGGTAACGATTTTTGATTCGATGTTTCCCTCGCCAAGATATAAAAGGTGACTCTCACAGTTTTCACTACAGTCGGAAGCGCCGAACCCTTTTACAAGAATTTTTGCCCCTCCTTCCATTTTTATGTAGCTATTCAAAGTGCATTCCAATTTTTCGTTGGTCTGGGCGGCCGCAACCGCTGTTACAGTTGCGTTTTCATTAGCCAGAAGGAAGTCTATGTGCCAGAAGTTCCGTTTCTTTTTCTGTAGGTGCCTTGAAATTCGACGTTTTAAGCTTGAGGCTCCTTTGCCCAAGGCGGATCCGGTGTAGGTGTAGTATCCCTTTGGAAATCTCTGCTGACCTAACTTTCCTACGTTTAGGCATATTTCCCTTGACAAAAATATAATCAAGGTGTAGATTCCATTCGTTGGAAGCGCTTGAATGAGGTGTACGTCTCTTTTCATCAAAAGGTCAATCACCTAGTTCTCAAATAGTCCTCTTTTATATTTGAAGGTATGTTATCCTCCATCGTTCCGATAATCGTTGAATCTTTTGTTACCGCGGTTTTGCAAGAGAGGTAGAAAACCTAAAAAAGGCAATCAACAACTGATAGCAAAGGTTACAGGTGAAATAGCATGAGCAGTGGTGAAGGAACCGAAGAGAAGGAGGATCCCATAAAGATTCATAGAGAAGGAACAGCCTTGTCCGATGTTGGTAAGCATGAGGAGGCGATGGAGAAATTCTTACGGGCTTCCGAGCTTTACGAAAAAGCCAGGAATTCTTTCGACGCCTCGTATGTACTGTTTAAGGCAGCTGAATGCAACTACATACTAAAGGATTACAGCACTGCAACGGAACGCTTCCTCAAGGCGGCGGACTTGGCGTTCAAAGTGGGGTACGACCGTTTTGGGCTTAGCGCTCTGGAGTATGCCCTTGACTGCTACAAAGCAACTGGAGAAAAAGAAAAGGCTGAGGAACTGAAAAAGAAGATAAAAGAAGTGAAGGACAAACTGTCAGCTTTATAGACTGACTTGGCAAGTCAGAGCGTTGCAACGGCGCTCATGTTTTGATTCTTCTACCTTGATTATGTAATCATGAAAACGTTTATCTTTTTTGTGGGGAGACAAATCTTACGAAGCGCACGATCAGGTGTAAAGGTATAAACTTATGCAAACAGAGTTTCGGGCTTTGGCTGAGCTTTGCGAGAAGCTGGAGACCACATCCAAACGCACGTTGATGGTTAGTCTTGTGGCGGAATTTTTGAAGCGTTTACACACTGATGAAGTAGAACCTGCGGCATCTATGATCCTTGGTCGTCCTTTTCCAAAGTGGGATCAGAGAACTCTTGAAGTTAGCTGGGCGACCCTGAGTGGTTTGATTAGACGCTTAACCAACGTAGGCTGGAAGAGCTTTGCAGGTGCTTTCGGCAAAACAGGTGATGTAGGAGCAGCGACAAAGATTGTGTTTGAAGCGAGCAAGATTCAGAGGCAGGCTACGCTTTTTGAAAAACCTCTGACAATCCTCGTAGTGAGACGTAGTCTGGAAGCCATCGCTGAAACCGGAGGCTACGGTTCTAGAGAGAGAAAGGAGCGTTTGCTACAAACCTTGTTGGGGGAAGCCACGCCGTTGGAGGCTAAATACATAGTTAAAATACTGATCGGCGAAATGAGGACAGGTTTCCACGAGGGTTTGATGGAACTGGCTGTTTCAAAAGCCTTCAGCGTTCCTCATGATCTTGTGAGGAGGGCAGGCATGTTAACCGGCGACATAGGAGAAGTTGCGGCAATAGCCAAGGTTCAAGGCAGAGAAGGAATTTCAAAGCTTCGATTTCAGGTTTTTCGGCCCATCAAACCCATGTTGGCACAAACAGCTGATGCCGTAGATGAGGTTATCAAAGAACATGGCGGTGAAACTGCTTTCGAATATAAGTTGGATGGGGCTCGTGTCCAGATTCACAAGTTCCAGGATACTGTTAGAATTTACAGTCGCAGGCTAACAGACGTAACTGAGAGCTTCCCAGAAATTGTGAGGTTGACTCGAGACGAAGTTAAGGCCAGCGAAGCCATTTTAGAAGGTGAGATCATTGCTGTTGGAGAGAACGGCTACCCGCTTCCGTTCCAGCACCTCATGAGACGGTTTCGAAGGCTCCATTATGTAGAAGAGATGATTGAGAAGATTCCGGTTGAACTCCACCTTTTCGACCTCATATATCTTAACGGGCAAAGCCTCATCGCTGACCCATACGTTGAGCGGAGAAAAAAGTTGGGAGAAATAGCAGGGGGCATACCCTTAACCAAGCAAATAATCACTGGCAATCCTCGTGAAGCCGAGAGGTTCTTGAAAGAAGCCATAGAGACTGGTCATGAAGGGCTTGTGGCCAAAAAATTGGACAGCCTCTATACTCTTGGAATCCGGGGTAAACGCTGGTTCAAAATCAAAGAGTCGTTGGAACCGCTAGATTTGGTGATCGTTGCGGCTGAGTATGGGTATGGAAGAAGACACAACTGGCTCTCAGACTATTACCTAGCGGCTCGAGACCTTGAAAGTGGAGAATTCTTGGTGATTGGAAAAACCTTCAAAGGTCTGACAGACAAAGAAATCATAGAGATGACCAAACGACTCAAAGAATTGACTATCAAAGAGGAGCACCGAAGAGTGGTAGTCACTCCCAGAATCGTGGTGGAAGTGGCCTACAACGAAATCCAGAAAAGCCCGAAATACAAATGCGGAATGGCGTTGCGTTTCGCCAGAATAACCCGTATTCGAGACGACAAAAGCCCAGAAGAAGCTGACACCATTCAAAGGGTTAGGAAAATCTACGAGAAGCAATTTAAGAAAAAAGCGAGATACTCATAGTTTTTCCAGTATTCTCAAATTGTCGTCTATCTCGCTATTTGCGTTTTCTGAAATACATCAGGTCGTCTTTTTGGCAGACGAAGTCAAAGCCTGCTTCTACAAGTTGGCAGACGCGCGCGATTTTCTATTTTTGTTTTTCTTGGATTTCAACTCTGGAGGTAGGAACAAATATTTCCAAGTGGTCTGGATAAACGGTATAAACCATCTTGCTTTTGGTCCAGACCGCCTCGAAGAAGGGGAAGTCTTTGGTTTTTGTTTTCTTGCGTTTTTCCCTTCTCTCTCCAAAATAGGAAGCGATGGCCAGAAACAGAAAGAACTCTCCGAAGATAAGCACCATCAACGCAAAGTCGATAGGCGACACAATATTTCACTTCAGTTATAACTTATTCTCTCGACTAATTTAGAGTTTTGCGCGCGCGTCCGTAGAAAAGGCTGGGTCGGCATACACAACAATAAGTTATAGTCTTTTGTTAGTATCTATTTCAATCCCTTTACGTGCTCGTTTGAAGGAAATTTTGTAGAGTTTGAAAATAAGTAACAATTCCTTGTAAGCTTTATCGTTTACTTTAATCTCTGTTGTTATAGGGACCTTTATCTTCAGTTTTCCTTTTTTCATCAGTTTGTCTGCTTTCTTGGAAAGCTTTCCTTCCTTCACTAAATCATTGATGCGCTCTTTGATCATGTGTCTTAATTCTTTCTCGCTCTTTTTTTCCTCGCCTGGGAAAGCCGTTCTCTTTATTCTAATAACATGAGACATCTGCCATCACTTTAGAAGGATGCACAATGCGCGCGCACATAATTATTCCAATCAGTCTCGGTTAAGCCACACGACGTAAATTGGGAGTCTATTTCCTCAATTCCCTTTCCCACTCGTAGCGAATGGTGACGGCT
>JACUTO010000084.1 GCA_014859755.1 Candidatus Bathyarchaeota archaeon | reverse complement strand
TGTTAGTTTTTAACACTTTCATCTCCTTTCGATCAAAAGTTCCTCCTCTTTGTATTTCCTTGTAATAATTGAAGTTCGAATCCTCAACACTCCGGGGAGTGGCGCAACTTTTTGAGCGATAAATGAGTGAAGCTTATCCTGATCTTTGGCAACCACCTTTGCGATTATCGACAATTCCTCAGAAAGCGATGTTGAAACCTCTAAGACCTCTTTGGACTCAGATAGTTTCCTGGCTGCATTTTCACTTTCTTTCGGGTCAGTAAATACGGTCATGATAGCGGTGATATATTTCACTCCAACCTTCTCCAGGTCAACGACTGCAGTGTATTTTTTGATGATGTTATTTTCCTCCATTCTTTTAATGCGATCGTAAACAGTAGAGTGTGCCACGCCGAAACGACGACCGATTTCCGTGTAGGTCTGCTTGGCGTTTTCCTGTAGAGCTTGCAGAATATTCCAATCCAGACTATCCAAGGAAACCGCTTGTTTTTTCAGCTTCATTTTCTCAAACCTTGAAGACGCTGACTACGTTCAATGTTTGTTAATTTATTGTTTACTGTCGGAAAAATGTAGAATTTCCTCTGATTTTTCGTCAACTTTACAAGTTTCAAGCTTACGAAATCGGGCTGAGTTTACGGAAATCTGTAGCCGATTATGTGCGTTTCTCTTCATTTTTTCAAATTTAGGACTTTCTGGCGACAATATTTCAAGATTTCTGTTAATTAACCTTAAATCATTTGATATAGAACTAAGTTCTATAGTTATTCTACAAGGAATGCCCATGAACTTGCGTATTCCTAAAGTTTGGGAACTCATCGACCGTTTTAAGGATCAGTGTCAACTGAAGGGCTGGAAAACGTCTGAACACGAAGACTGGGTTAAAACAGGCGACGAGGAGTATCATAACTTTCTCTGGATTCAAACGGTTCATCCATCAACCTTCGAGAAAATTGCTGTAAACCATAAGTGCGCTATTCGTAAGGGCGTTTCCTATCAGGTGGTAGACATTTCATACACAGCTTGGTTGTTTCCGCAAAGTCCACCTGAAAACCTAACGCAAAGGGTTAAGGAAAACCCTGAATTATCAAGAAGAACCGCCATATACGACTTAAGCTTGGCCTATGCTGGTAAGCCTCTTTGTTTAAAGATAAACGAAACGGGCAGCACGGTTTTCAAGGAGTTTGAGAAGTTCTTGGAGAAGGAGTTGAGAGTGGAGGTTAAACCTGTCCACAAACTGCCCGCCTTGAAGACGTAGAGTCACAACGTATTAGAATAGGGTTTTGCAACCGAGAAAACGTCTTGCGGTGTAAGGACGGATATGCCTGCGTACCTTCCTATTATGTCCACGCGGAGGATTTTCTGCGGATTTTCGAGGTCAACCTTTTCATCTATGAGATCAGCGAGTTCCCTTATGACCTCAATTTTGTGGTGTAAGCTGTATCGGCGTTTTTCCACGGTCATGCGCCATCTCTCACCCGCATGAATTCTGTTCCTAAGCTTTCTAACTCCTTCTTTCATGGAATCCATGTCAGAGAATGTCCAGAGGTCTACAGGCACCCACTTCAAGGTGTATTGAAAGGCAAAAGGGTCTTCATCAAACAGCCTTCGCAATCCGTAAACGATTTCTCGTGAATTTAGTCGAGTTTTTACGCCAATTATTCCCTCAGCGATTGTACGCTTTACAAGGGGACTTTCGTCGCCAAGCCTCTCTAAAATGTAAATGATTTCTTTTTTTGCTTTTCCATAAACGCCCCACGAACAAGAGACTAGAAGATTGAAATCGTACATTTCTTTTCGCATGGAAACCAATCTTCAAGGGTTTTCTTTTATACTTAAGTGTAGCACCCTTACTCTATGAGAAGCTTTGATAAGAACGTAAGATCATCTACTTGAAGGGAGAAGAGATGACTGAAGAAGAGGAAAAGGAGAAAATAAAGAAAATCGCTGAGCTTCGAGCGCTTTTGCAAAAACGCGTAGGAGACATGGAAACCGAACTGGAAGGATTGCGAATTTTGCTTGGTTTCATTGATGATACGTTGCTTGATAAGGGGTTTAAAAGGGCTGAAATCGTTAAGCCTGTTCCAACTCCTCCGAAAGCTGTTCCCCCACCACAGGCCATAGAACATGAAAGAAGCATCCCGTTAAAGACGGTAACTGGCGATCTCTTGGCCAATCTTTACGTTGGAGAGGACTCCATGCGGGTTGTACTTGCAGAAGACAAGAGTTTCGATGTCAATACTCCACCGTTTACATCTTTCCTCGTGGAGAGGGTGCTGGCAAAGATGCAGGAGAAGGACCGGGAAGCCGCGAGTACAGGCGAAATCACTCCAGATAATATACTCTCCTACAATATCAATCGGGATGGAGAGCTGATCCGCGAGATAACCGTCAGAAACGTTAGGCCCGAGAGATCACGGGAACTGAAGTCAGCCGTCCGCTGGACCTTAGAAAAAATGTATGAGAAGATGACGCAGACGAGTTAAATGATGAGCAGAATAAAGGAAGATGACGATGAGATCCGGGCAATTAACTGCTAAAATACTCGCCGGATTCCTTAAATTCAAGGCAAAAAGACCTACGCCCCTCTTTGCCTCCTACAACGTAACCAGCCGATGTAACATGAAATGCTCCTTCTGCGACTGGTGGAAAATGAACATGCCGGAACTGCCGACCAAGAAAGCGTTGACTGCCATAGATGAAGTTTGCAGCTTAGGCGTCTCGTTTTTCGACCTCAGCGGAGGCGAGCCACTGCTACGTAAAGACTTATCGATCCTTGCCAAAAAAGCCTCATCTTATGGTTGCCTAGTAAGCATGAACACCAACGGAACACTCTTGAAAAGCGGTAGAGCCTCTGAGATCGCAGACGTCTTTGACGTGGTCGTTGTATCCCTTGACGGCCCTAAGGAAATTCATGACAAAATAAGGGGAGTGGCAGGAACCTACGACAAGGCCATTGAAGCCATAAAATTGTTAAAGGCTCGCGGAGTGAGGGTTGGAGTGAACAGTGTTGTAACTCCATGGAACATCGAAATACTGCCCCAATTCATTGAGGAACTCCGCAGCCTAGTCGACTTCGCCCAGATTCAACCCATCCATCCTTATCCCCCTCCACCCCAAAACACTCCTTCCCACGAAGCGATTTCCAAGCTTTTGGACTACTTGTTAAAGCTTAAACGTAGCGATCCCAGTTTCTTGGCAGTGCCTACAAATTTTGTCAAGGGTTTTCAACTGTTTTTTGATGGCAAAGCGCCGAAGATTTGTCATGCTGGAGAACTTTATGTGGCCATTGACCCCATGGGTAGGCTTCTAGCCTGTCCCGCTCGAGCGGATGTGGTGCTTGGCAATCTTCTCACGGATTCGGCTGGCGAAATTCTGAAGGAAAAGCGGAAAAGTGAAGGTTGGCTTAAAGTTTCTTCTTGTGAGGGATGCTGGCTTGAATGCACCGTCGGGGTGTCAATGGTCTTGGAAAATCCTCTTAAGGAAGCGTCCCATTTCATCAGCCTTTGGGCTTCCCGTAGAAACTGAAATTTTCAATTCATTCTTTTAATGTTGGGGCGCTCGCATGTTCATATTCCATAATGATCGCGTTGGAGTCTAACGAATGTAGCAAGTCTTGATGCGCGCGCTATTTCTGTTTCAGGTTTGGGTATTTTTCTCTTATTTTGGCGTCGGCTATTTTAGCAATCATGGCATTTGAGATCAGCACATGTTTGACTCCTTTGAGATCAGCCAGATCCGCTGGTTTCTGATCTTGGGTCACAAGCAACAAGTTGTTTTTCTTTGCATACCCTACGATGTCCTTGTCTTTTGCTCCTCGCAACCCTGAATCTTGCGCAGTCACCACATCCCATCCCAGAATCTCAAAATACTCTTTCAGACCCGCGTACATTTCATCAAGCAGAAGCTTCAATTACGTCACCTCATCGCATTCTAACTTTAAATTATCCATCTATTTAGAGGCTTCTTTACAAGAGCGCCAATTAGTCAAACAAAATGCCGATGTCTCAGAGAGCGACTATGCATCTCGGATGTGAGTGGGCAATCCTTCTAGCCGTTTTCTGGAGGCGCTCCATCGGTCTCGACCCAGCTGAACTTCCTCTGGAGGGTCTTCGGGTAGTACCGCTTCCAGTCGTAGTCGACGTGTTTTCCCCATTCGTAGTAGATTCGGGGGTCGATGTAGCTCTTCAGGGATGTCGTGAGGTTGTAGTCGCGGGTCTCCTTCCGGGTCTCTATCCTGAGCTTCAGCTTATCTATCGCCGCTTTGTCACGTTGCCTCCGACTCTCCAGCCTCTGCCCTAGCTTTTCCATCCGCTCTGCGTGCTTGGTCTTCATCTCCTTGAGGCGTTGCTTTTGGCGCGCCACAGCCTCTCGCTGAAGGCTAATGCGTCTCTCCAAGGCGCGGACGGATTTACCTTGTTGCTTCCCGTCTACGAGTTGCCGCCGATAAGCCTCCAGCTTCTCCTTCGTCGCCTTCAGCCTTTCCTCCTGTTTCCTCAGTCTCTCCTTGTATCTCTCTTCCCGCTCCTTGGCTTTCTGCCTCAGCTTAAGCTGGGCCTCCTTCGCCCGGTCCTTCAGAGCCTTAAGGCGGTCCTTCTTCTTTTCTAAAGACGATTTCCAAGTCTTGGGGATGGTGCGCCGGTGGTTGCAGACCCTAGCGGCCTCGAGGTTAGCTATCGTGACGATATATTTCTTCACGTATTCAGGGTCTTCGAGTTTGACAGGAGCCTTTTTTAGCTTCGTCTCGACGGCTTCGGACGCATAGCAGGTGCGGAAGACCTTTGCTGAGAGCCCGGTCATCACCTCATCAAGGAATTCGCTCACATGCTTTGAGCCGACGCCATCGAAAAGGGTGGACCTCGCGTTCGTTGCGAACTCCGTGAGGTTTCTGATGACATTATCTGGAAGTTCGACCCTGAAGACATGAGGTACAGAGTCCTTTCCAAGGAAGTTGAAGGTTACGGTGCCCTCGCCGTTGAAGCGAATATGCTCTGGTCGGAGGGTTGAGGCGCCGACTGTGTCCGCCTCGTCAGGGTCCTTCTCGTCGCCGACCCTGATCTTCAGCTTATCAATAAGGAAACAGACGGTCGCTGTCTTCCTCCGTCTCAGATCATCGGCGTCGAGGTTCTTCAAGATGTGCCTTTGGACCCGTATAAGGTCTCGGCGGAGTTCCCTCGCCATGTCAAACTTCTCGATGTCCTTCCTCTGTTTCAGGATGCTGGAGTCGGAAAACCAGACGTATTTCGTCTTGCCGGTGAGTTTATCCTGCCATCGTGCGATCCACATGGCGTCGGGCTGCCATACTATAGCCTTCCAGTTGTCCGGTGGACTAGGGGCATCCGGCGAGAGGTTGAGTTCGATGTCCTCCTCACGAGGTCCCTCTTTCCAGCGTCCTCTTAGGGGGTGTTTTCCTCGGCCCATGAAGATGGAGCTGGGTTCGACGGCATAGTTGGCCACATCCATCTGGACGCCGTCAACCCAGGCATATCCATAGCGCTCCTTGTTCGCTTCCCTCTGGGCTTTCCTCTGAGCCGCCAGCTGTCTTTTCGTCTCCTTGGAGAGGTTCGCCTTCCAATCTCGCTCCTTTTCGACAAAAGAGAGGACCTCGGAGTAGTCGACGTCGCCGGGTTTGACATTGATGCCGAGCTTCTTTGAGAAGTCACGGTGGAAGTTTTTGGCGAAGACAGGGTCTTCGACGTAGGGAGTCCCCATTTTCTTAGCCCAGGCGAGAGCCATTTCCTCCTGCTCCGGCGTCAGCTTAATCCTCTTCGCTCTCACCTTGATGGTGAGGCCTTTTCCTTCGTATCGCGGTGGAACTAGAACGCCGTTATGGTGTAGCTGCTTCATTCGGGTTCTCCGCCTGACTAGATTCTTATACGGGGAAGGGAAGAGACTTAAACCTTGCTTCTCTCTACGGAATTCACGTCATAAAGCTTCTAGTGCATAGGAATTGTCTCCAACACCCTGAGATATGTCGAGCTACTCAACTTTGACGAAGAGGAACATGTCTCAAAGGTGACTTGGACCTTGGAAAAGTTATGGTGAAAATGGATGAAGATTAACAGGGGTCTTTTCCCATAAAATTCTTCAAGGCATTATTCACAAGTTTTTATTATGTTTTTTCCAGAACTTTCTTATTTGTTCGGCGCAGTCGATCGGGTTTCGTACGATTTTCATCTCATTCTGGTAGTAGCTTGGAAGTTGTTTCTTGATGCTTGGGCGAGTGACGCGTTCATCCAAAATTACTATACATCCTTTGTCGGTAGCTGATCGGTGGACGCGTCCGCAGGTCTGAATTAGGCGGAGTATGGCAGGGGTTAGGTAGGCGTATGTTCTGCCTTTTCCTGGAAATTGGTGATTGAAGTAACTTATCAAGGCCTTTTGGTAAACGTTCCAAGTTGCATAGGGTAGGCCCACGGCTACTACGCATGTTAAGAGGTTATCTGGATAGTCTATTCCCTCGCTGAACTTCCCGCCCATAACCCCAAACAATACGTTGT
>JACUTO010000083.1 GCA_014859755.1 Candidatus Bathyarchaeota archaeon | reverse complement strand
TCAACGACTTCAACGACCAATTCTCCAATGATGTTCTACCGCTATCGCTTTTTCTTTTATCGTTAGGCCCAGTAAGCTGAAACAAAAATTTTGCATCTTAGCTTTCTGGGCTTCATGGGGGTTTGTATAGTTTATGAAACAATCTGATGAAGAACACCGCAAACGAATTGTGGTCAAATATGGAGGAGCCAGCCTAGCAGATCACGAACGCATATTAAAGGCAGTTACGGCAGTGGCTAAAGAAGCCAAGAAAGGTACACAAATCGCCGTGATCGTTTCCGCCATGGGAAAAACAACCGATTCGCTTCTCCACGCAGCCAAAAACGCTTCCAACGGAAAGGTTGAGAAAGGAGAGCTGGATGAAATCTTGGCAATGGGTGAGAGAACCAGCATCAGAATCTTCGCCGTGGCTTTGAAAGCACAGGGTGTAGAATCCCGTTACTTCGACCCATTAGACCCAGACTGGCCCATCATAACAGACGACGTTTTCTCCGATGCAAACCCAATCTTGGACAAATGCGAAAAAAGAATCCAGCAACACGTGCTTCCCATCGTTGAAAAAGGCGTCATACCCGTCATCGCAGGCTTCGTAGGCAGAACACCAGATGAAAAAATAACTACCCTTGGAAGAGGTGGAAGCGACACAACAGCCTTCATTTTAGCGAAAGCCTTAGGAGCAGATGAACTTATCATGGTTACCGACGCCGAAGGGATAATGTCAGCTGACCCCAAGATTATAAGTAAACCAGAAAGGCTTCCAAATATCGACGTGAACACCTTAGTGGGACTAGCGGATTCGGGCACAAAATTCATCCACAGAAAAGCTCTGCGGTACAAGGATTCAACGGTAAAAGTCAGGGTAATCAGCCACACTCACGGAGACCTAAACGCAAAGGGCACCTTAATCAAAGGAGCCCTGTCAACAGAACTAGACGTAGTCCCAGCAAGCCAATTCCCCGCCATGTCGATTACGGTTGTGGGTCGCGGCGTTTCCGAAAAACCTGAAGTCATACAAGAACTAACCGAAATGGTTAAAGCCCATGCCCATCTGCTGGGATTATCTTTGAATTATGACTCACTAATTTTGTACGCGTCAGAAAATGAAGACTCGAATCAGCTTCTCGATAAAGTTCACGAAACAGTCCTAGAACACGAGGAAACCCTCGCCATGTCTGTTAGAAAACAACTAGCTTTTCTTAAGGTTAAGGGCGTTGGCTTAGAGGAAACCCCTGGTCTCATTGGAAAAATATCCGAGACTCTGAGACTAAACGCCATAAACATTTTCGGCCTACTAACAATCACATCCAGCATTCTCCTCTTCGTAGACTGGAACAAAAAAGAAAGAGCCCTAAATCTGGTTAAGAACGCTTTACGAGGTGATTAAAAAGTGTTGAAAGCCGCTGTTTTAGGCGCAACAGGTAACGTTGGACAAATCTTCGTTCAGCTACTAAACGGGCATCCATGGTTCAAAGTCTCAGCTGTGGCAGCCTCCGAAAGAAGCACTGAACGAACATACTCCGAAGCAGCAAAATGGAGACAAACAATGCCAATTCCAGAAGGCGTCGCCGACCTAGATGTGGTAGACATAGAACCGAAAGCCGTTAAAGACGTTGACGTAGTATTCTCAGCCTTACCTGCCGACGTAGCTGGAAAAACAGAGGAAAACTTCGCCAAAGCTGGATACGTCGTGGTGAGCAACGCTTCAGCTCACAGAATGGACCCAGACGTGCCTCTGCTGAACCCGGAAATAAATTGCGGTCACGTTAGCCTCATCGAAGAACAACGCAGAAAAAGAAAATGGGATGGCGCCATCGTTACAAATCCGAACTGCAGCGCCTCAGTTTTAACCCTCCCTCTGAAACCAATCTACGACGAGTTTGGCATCAACAAAGTTGTAGTTTCCACAATGCAAGCAATCTCAGGCGCTGGATATCCAGGCGTCCCTTCCCTCGACATCGTAGACAATGTTATCCCCTTCATCGGAAAAGAGGAAGAAAAATTGGAAACCGAAACGTTAAAGGTTCTAGGTTCCCCCTCAGAACCAGCAGGTTTCAAGGTTTCAGCTAGTTGCCACCGAGTTCCGACATTGGACGGCCACATGGAAGCTGTTTTCGTAGAGCTAAAACGCGAGGCAGAGACCGAGTCTGTTATAGCCGCCATGGAAAACTTTGTTGGAGAACCCCAGAAACTTAAGCTTCCAACAGCCCCAGAAAAACCTGTCGTAGTTAGGCGTGAAGAAGATAGACCGCAAACTAGACTGGATAGAATGGAAGGCAACGGCATGAGCGTCGTAGTGGGCAGAGTTAGGAAGGACCGTGCCTTTAGAGGAGTGAAGTTTGTTGCTTTGGGCCACAACACTATAAGAGGAGCTGCTGGCTGTGGCGTTCTGAACGCGGAATACCTGAAAGCAAAAAAATTCATCTAGGAGACAAGATTTTTGGAAGCCGGTAAAAAAAGACGATTAAAAAGAATTTTCCGCGATGACACCCGAACCGTTATAGTTCCCATGGATCACGGCGTCACGGTGGGTCCTGTTACTGGACTTGTGAATATGCAGGAGATCATTAACAAACTGTTACAGGGAGGAGTTGACGCTGTCGTCCTCCACAGAGGCGTAGCGAAACACGTTGACACTGGAAACGCTGGCTTAATCATCCACTTATCAGGCATCACAAAGCTTGGTCCTGACCCCAACAACAAGGTTCAAGTTTGTTCCGTAGAAGAAGCCGTGAGAATAGGCGCAGACGCTGTTTCGGTTCACGTTAATGTCGGCGCTGAACAGGAAGATAAAATGCTTACAAAACTTGGCAGAGTTGCTGACGACTGCGATAGATACGGCATGCCCCTGCTGGCCATGATGTATCCCAGAGGCCCAAAAATACAAAATCAGCACGCAGTAGACGTAGTGGCCCACGCTGCCCGGGTAGGTGCAGAGCTAGGAGCCGACATAATTAAGACAAATTATACGGGTGACGCTGAGACCTTCAAAGAAGTTGTCCGCAGCTGCTATGTTCCAGTTATAATAGCTGGTGGCCCCAAAGTAGAAACCACTCGAGAAGTTTTGCAGATGGTACATGACTCCATAAAAGCTGGGGGCGCCGGATTCTCTATCGGCAGAAACGTGTTCCAACACGAAAATCCAACTAAGATGGTTAAGGCTCTCTCAGCGATCGTGCACCGAGGTGCCTCAGTCGACGAAGCTTTAAAGATTCTCGGTGAGTTGAAGTGAAAGAACTCTGGATTGAAATAAACGAATCACTTTCCGGCGACCTAAAAAGTAGCCTATTGAAATCAGCGGCTCAGGTTTGTGACGTTATATTAGTTGGCGCAAAAGACGTAGAAAACGCCAAGAAGACTGGAGTCAAAATAGCGGCTAGCTCAGGCGAATCTGACATTAATGTACTTTCAACTTTCGACGAAGGTAAGGTGAATGAGTTAAAAAGGATGGGCAAAACCGTCGCCGTGAAAGGGACTATAAGAGGAAGGGGAGACGAAGAAACCGCTATCAAAGCAGCAGAACTTTCATCCGACTACATAGTCATCAAATGCCCAGACTGGAAAGTTATACCCTTAGAGAACATCATTGCTAAGACGCGAGGAAAAAGTAAACTGCTCGCAGAAGTTTCCAGCGCCAAAGAAGCGAAACTGGCCTTAGAAACTCTGGAACTGGGAGCCGATGGAGTGGTCTTGAAAACCTCTAACCCTGATGAACTTATGGAAACAGCGGTTTTTGCCAAGAAAAAAGCTCCAAAAGTTGACTTGGTGGCTGCTAAAGTTGTTGAACTGAAGGAAATTGGAACTGGGGCTAGAGTCTGTGTTGACACATGCGATCTCATGAAGCCTGGGGAAGGAATTCTCGTGGGATGCCAATCATCTGGTTTGTTCCTTGTTCAAGCAGAGGTTCATGAGAGTCCGTATATAGAAACGCGTCCCTTCAGGGTTAACGCAGGACCCATTTCATTATACACGCTTTCTTCACCCACCCGAACAAGATACCTGTCAGAACTGAAGGCAGGGGACGAAGTCCTCATAGCTGATAGGGAAGGAAAAATTAGGTCAACGAATGTGGCGCGAGTGAAAATCGAATGGAGACCCATGGTTCTCGTTGAAGCAGAATACGAGGGAAAACGAATAAAGACCATTGTTCAAAACGCCGAGACCATAAGACTCGTAACCCCGGAGGGTTCTAGATCGGTTGCGGAACTAGAAACAGGCGATAAGGTCTTGGCACATGTGGTAGAAGGCGGCAGACATTTCGGAACGTTGGTAAAAGAAGAAACAGTGATAGAACGTTGACCATCAAAATCTGCATCTCAGTCCCCCCTCAAACAGTTACCGAGGCTTTAGACCTAATCGAAAAAGCTGAGAACCAACACGCAGATTTCATCGAAATCAGACTAGACAGCCTCAAAAAACACAACCAACTAGCCGACATCGCACACTGCAGCAACACGCCTCTGATAGCCACAAACAGATCAACAGAATGCCAAGGCAGATTTTTGGGAAGCGAAACTGAACGCAAAAAAATCTTGATGGACGCCGCGAGAAACGGCTTTGAATACGTGGACATAGAATTATCGACCCCTAAGTTGAAGAATATCACTAGCAGCTTGCATGAAATGGGCGTAAAGCCCATAGTATCGTTCCACGATTTCAACGAAACTCCAAACTCATCGCAACTAAATAAGACCCTTAGAAAGGAAATTGCAAGCGGGGCAAATGTTTGCAAAATTGTAACCACGGCCAAACTCGTCGAGGACAATCTAACCATGTTAGACTTCGCGTCCAAGGCTTGTAAAAATGCTAGGATAGTTTGCTTTGCTATGGGGGAACTTGGCAAACCCTCTAGGCTTCTATCTCCTGTTTTTGGTGCTTTTTTCACCATAGCTTCTCTTGAAAAGGGGAGAAAAACAGCGCAGGGACAACTCACCATCCAAGAAATGAGAAGCGCATACGAGGCTTTGGGGCTAAAGTAGAATGAAAATTTCAGGGAAAACGAGGGTTTGCGGCGTCATTGGAGATCCAATAGAACATACGTTGAGTCCGGTAATGCACAACGCCGCCTTTGAAGAGTTGAACCTTGACTTCGTCTACTTAGCTTTCAGAGTTAGAAGAGAAGAGTTAAGAGAAGCCATCATCGGCGCAAGAAGTTTAGACCTTCAGGGGTTAAACGTGACTATGCCCCACAAGAATGCTGTTATGAGGTACTTGGATGAAATAAACTCGACAGCAAGGTCCATCGGTGCAGTGAACACCATTCTAAACGACGAAGGAAGGCTTATGGGTTATAACACCGACGGCGTTGGCGCATTGAAAGCTCTAGAAGAAAACGGCATAACTCCAAACGGAAAGAAGCTAATTCTACTAGGAGCCGGTGGCGCTGGAAAAGCCATAGCCTTCCATGCAGCACGGGAGGTAGAAGAACTCGTAATCCTTAACAGAACTCCCCAGAAAGCAAAAAAGTTGGCAGAAGTTTTGCGCAAAGAATTTAACAAGAAAATAAACGGCGACGCTCTTTCAACCGAAATCATGAAAGAAGAACTGAGAGACGCGGATATACTGGTTAACGCAACCTCTGTCGGCATGCATCCAGACATTGACCAAAGTCTAGTTCCTCCAAGCTCGCTGAGAACTGATCTATGCGTGATGGACATAATCTACAACCCCTTAGAAACCAAGCTTGCAAAAGACGCGAAGGCTGTGGGAGCCAAAGTCGTATCTGGCATTGAAATGCTTGTCTATCAAGGTGCCGCCTCCTTTGAAATTTGGACCAATCATCCGGCTCCAGTCAAAGTGATGAAACAGGCGGTTTTGAACAAACTTTCGGAGTTAGGTGCCCACCATTGAACGGAAAAGCTGAAGCGATATCCCATGGAGCAGCCACAATAATAAACGCCATCGCGACTGGTAAGGGAGCAGCTATAGGAGTTGACTTGTGGACAAAGGCAGGGGTCAAACTAACGGATGAACCCGGAATTATTGAGAGCACGATTGTGTCAGACCCCACAGAAGATCCAGTCTTGATTGAAAAGACTGTGGGAAAGGTTCTCAAATTTTTCAATCTTGAAGGAAAGTTTGGCGCCAAAGTTGAAACTTGGTCAAACATCCCGATAGCAAGAGGGTTGAAAAGTAGTAGTGCGGCAGGAAATGCCATAGCCTTGGCTACCGTTGCTGCTTTAAACAAAAAGTTAGACGACATAAAAATAGTGAAGCTCGGTGTAGATGGGGCAATCGATGCAAAGGTTACCATAACAGGCGCCTTCGACGACGCTTGTGCCTCTTATTTTGGAGGAGTCGTGGTCACAGACAACTTGAAAAGAAGAATCGTCAAACGCTTTGAAATAGCTGAAGACTCGGCTGTTCTATTCTATGTTCCAGCGAAGAAGTCTTACACGGTTAGTTCTGATGTACGTCGAATGAAGGGCGTAGCTTCCCTCGTCAAAATAGCTTACAAAGAAGCTTTGAAAGGAAACTATTGGGTAGCTCTAACTTTAAACGGTTTGATCTACTCTTCAGCATT
>JACUTO010000082.1 GCA_014859755.1 Candidatus Bathyarchaeota archaeon | reverse complement strand
ACTAGCATCGCTTTCCCTTCAGCAATATTTTATTTCGGATAGACGCCTATCTCATAAACGTAGACGTTTGACAAGTGAAGAGATAGGATGGCTCCACTGTGAAAGTAACGAACGTTCGCGAACCTACGGAAGAAGAAACAGAAAAAATGCCAAAGTGGAGTGCTGAGCTTATAGAAAACGTCCAGTTCATCTATGAATTAGCTCTTGCTGAACTCGAACTAGAAGCTTTCGGCGTTGATTTCACGGTTACGAACAGCCTGCGGGGATTCGTCTTAAGAAATCCGCCTGACGTTGACACTCTAGTTAGGAGACTTGCATATTTCAAGACCATTGGTCACAGAACAACAGATTATTATCGATTAACGAGGTATAATCGAACTAGATCTGTCAATCAATATTTGACCCATTGGATTTACCCGTATAAGGGCAAGTTTCATCCCCAAATGATTAGAGCGCTGCTTAACATACTGAAACTGGAGGCGAATGAAACCGTTCTAGATCCCTTCATTGGAAGCGGAACGACCGCGGTTGAGGCTCAGTTGTTGGGTATAAATTGCATAGGAATAGACGTCTCCCCCCTCTGCATCTTACAGTCCAAAGTTAAAACCGAGTCGATCTATGTTATCGATGAAATCGAAAGATTAAGAGAGGAAGCAATAGCGTCCTTTAAGTTGTCAAACCGTGTTCACACCTTGGTCGTTGAGGAACCTGTTGCTAAGGGTTACAACGAATTTTTGAATTCAATCGATGATGATCGTGTCAGAGACTTCTACCTGATGGCGAAGTTAGTTGCCATAAGTGACCGAGCTAGAAGAGGACGCGACATAGTTCAGTCTTTTATCAAGAATTTGGAACAAATGATTTCTTCAGTAGACGACTACGAAAGAGCAGCTAGGGAATTGAATCTCCAGCTTGGAAACGTTGACATACGTCAAGGAGATGCTCGCCGTCTACCTCTTAAGGATGAAAGCATACAAGGCGTAATGACTTCTCCTCCATATTCGATAGCCTTGGATTACGTCGCAAACGACGCCCACGCTTTCGAGGCTATGGGCTATGACCTCGACAAGATGAGGGATGAATTTATTGGAGTGAGAGGGAGGGGAGAGACTCGTATAAAACTTTACAACGAGGATATGACGAAGAGTTTTCACGAGATGCACAGAGTCTTAGAAAAGGGACGATGTTGCGCCATAGTCATAGGAAACGCCACCTACCAGCAGCATAAGATTAAGACCATTGAATTCACCATAGAACAATGCGAAAAACTCGGTTTCACCCTCATAAACAACATCAACAAAATCATCTACGGATTATATAACGTGATGCAGACGGACAACACTCTGATTTTCCGCAAAGACAGATAACAAGCTTCCACACGTGATTTTCTCTGGTCAAGCCGAGGTTTGTATCTCTTTTCGATATAATACGTGCTTCGAATGAAAGTATATCATCTATTGATATTTAGTATACCTGAGGAAGCAAGCGGTGGACACAGACACGTCACAATGTAAAAGCAACGCTGAGAAAAGGTTAACGAAACTGGGGAAAATAGCCAGTGAAGTAATAAATTCTTTGGCAACTCGAGAAGTTGATGGCAAGACAATAAACGTCGCCGACATCTACTTCATTTTAAGCCAAGCTCTGCAACAAGTCTCTTTCATGAACATCATAGAAATTGAAGACTTCAAACAGAAAAGGCCAAAACAACAGAAAATGGTAATATAGACGCTCCTTTTTCTCTTTAACGAACTAAGGTTAGATTATTTTATAGTGTAACGTTAATCAAATCTTGGAGACAAAAGCATGGAAATTATTTGCGACGTTTCTTATTCGTGAGGTGGCAACCTTTGCAAGCCAGAGTTATAATGTTGGTGGACTTGGACTACTTCTTCGCCCAGTGCGAGGAGAGGAGGAACCCTTCCCTAAAAGACAAGCCGGTGGTTGTATGCGTGTATTCTGGACGCAGCGAAGACAGCGGAGCCGTGAGCACGGCAAACTACATAGCCAGAAAATATGGCGTGACGTCGGGAATTCCTATCTTCTTGGCGAAAAAGAAACTGAAGAAGAAGGACGCCGTCTTTCTGCCAGTGGACCACGAGTTTTACGAAGAAGTTTCAGAGGAAATAATGAGAATTCTGAGGAGCCATGCCGACCTTTTCGAACAGGTTGGAATAGACGAAGCATACTTGGACGTGAGCCAAAAGGTAAAGGGAAGCCTTGAAGAGGCAAAGGAACTTGCCCAGAGAATAAAGGAAGAAGTGAAAGCCCAACAAAAACTCACTTGCTCGATTGGCATCGGGCCAAACAAGCTTGTTGCCAAAATTGCCGCGGACATCCAAAAGCCTGACGGTTTAACGATCGTCGAGCCTGAGCAAGTTGAAAGCTTTTTATCTCCCCTACCAGTAAGCCGCCTTATCGGCGTTGGAAGAAAAACCAAGAAGAGAATGCAGACTTTGGTGATCAGCACGATCGGTGATCTGGCGAAGTATGATGTGCAGAGATTGATTGAAGTTTTTGGGAAGAAGTTGGGGATTTATTTCCACAACGCCTCAATTGGAGTAGATGATGAGCCTGTTCAAGAAAGGGGCGAAGTTGAATCCATAAGTAGGATTTCCACCTTGAAGGGAGACACACGGGATTTGAAGGTTATCCTTGAGAGAGCTAACCAATTATGCGACGAAGTTCATGCAAAGCTTGTGCAACGAGAACTTGGTTTCAAGTCTGTTGGAATAGTTGCGGTTATGGTAGACATGAGCGTTCGCAGCCGATCCAAAACCCTTGAAAATCCTACGAATGAACTGGAAGTCCTCAAGAAAACTGTGAAAGAACTTTTTGAAAAATTCCTCAACGAGTCTGAACTTGAGGCAAGAAGGGTGGGTGTCAGAGTCTCGAACTTTGTTAAAGAGCAAGAGAGGCAGAAACAGATAACGAACTTTATAGGACTTGCTAAGAATTGAAGCTTTTGACGGTTTGCTGTCTAGTCTTTTATTTTCGGTGCTAGAATACCCAAGATGCCGCTAATTAGGATCATTAAACCTTCGGCGTCTTTCCCGTAGAAAACGGTGATTATCCCTAGAATTATGTTTGTCACCCCTCCAGCCAAGTAACGTCCTGTCCAAATCGTCGCGCTGGCAATTATCGCTATGACGCCTATTACGATAAGCACTGGTGATTCAACACCAATGTGCCCTCTTCCCTCCAAGAGTTTTGACGCGAGGTCAATGGCGCCCTTACACAAAAGCACGCCACCGACGATCCCCAAAATCAAAGCTATCAATGCAAAAGCATGTTCGCTTTTCATTTTTATCACAACACTCTTTCAAAACTAACAGGTACTTATGAGTTCTTAACCGAAAATCATGAGCACGAATCTTGATTCAAACTACAAGGGGAACTTTTAGATTTTGGACTCCTAGAGATGCGGGCGCATCTTCTTTGTCTAAAACGACCACGGAAATAGTTTGGCTTGGAGTTTTAGACGCAACGCGCTATATTTTGTCACTGGATTTGAATCTTGTTCCAAACAGCGGAGTTAGGTCTAAGCATGCGTTTGAATTTCTTTCTCTTTCTTCTTGGCTTTTTTCAATTTTTTCTTTAATTTTTCTATCTTTTCTTTTTCTGCGCTTAGTTTGATTTGCCTGACTAATTCTTTGTAGATTTCTTTTCCCATTACGTAAATCTCGTCGTTAGCACCTACGACTTTCTTAAGATGTGCTGTTTTGAAAGCTGAGTCTATTAGTTCTTTCATTTTGCCTGTTGTTTTCCGTTTGTCATATATTAGTCGAACTAGCTCAACAGTGCCTCGTTTGGATAGCGATGAAACAAATCTCTTTATGTTTTCGTCTTTGCGGATGTCCTTGTGAACGATATTCACATCGTCAATTGTTAGGATGGGTATCTCAAACCATGTTCCCGCCACGTCAGAAAGGCCTGAACTCTTTCCTTCTTCAAGAGCACGTGCTTCGATCTCAGAGTGGATTAAAAACAACAGCCTTTTATTCGTGAGGTAGAGATTCGCCATCGAATATGCGATCGGAACTTCCCTCGTCTCGAATCCTCTCCACTTCCTAACCTGCGCACCCTTTGCAAATATTGTGGGTGTCGTAGTTTTTGTCTGAAAAACCACGCTCTCGCCAGCATCAAGCTCTTTGAACATTCCAACCATTTTGCCCAAAGTTTACACTCTCTTTATCTATTCTGAATCAAATCTGAGACGAAACAACTATAAAGCTTGTTAAGCGTGAATAAGAAGCCGCACTCAATATTGTACATCAAGATGGAAGCTCGCTTTATTCGCTAGTTATCACCTTCTAAGTATCTGTAGTAAGCCTCTTGTAACGTAGCGCCTGCAAAACTTCCGCAATTTTTTGTACTCGTTCGACCAATCCACACCTCCGCATACAAAATATTATAAGAAAGAAACAAGGACATTGAGAGAATGGTGTGACTCTTGGTAGATCTTGGAGAAATGTTGAGCGGAATACTTGAAGACATCGCTGCAGCCTTGCCAGCGGTTATTGCTGCTATCATAGTAATACTCGTCGGATACGCTGTTGGGAAAGTCGTTGGAAAAGCTGTAAACAAACTCATCGAGAAAATGGGTATAGAAAAAAGCTTCGAGCAAACTGATACGGGAAAAGCCTTTAGATCCGCCGGATTAGATATCTCATCTTTCGTTGGCGGAGTCACGACGGCTTTCATCGTCGTCCTATCTGTCATCTTGGCGATACAGATATTAAACATAGCAGGTCCTGTAGGCGAATTTTTGGTTGCCGTGGCAGCCTACTTGCCTAGACTTCTCGGAGGAATCGTGATAATAGTCGTAGGCACCGTTTTGGTTGGGTTCCTGGCATCTCTGGTGGGAGACACGTTGAAACCCGTCTTACCAGAAGCAAAAGCCGAGATAGCTGACATGTTAAAGAACCTTCTTCTAATCGGTTTGATAGCAGTGGTACTTCTGATAGCGTTGGATCTTATGCTACTTGGAGGCGCCTTAGTTTATCCTTTGATCCTAGGCTTCGTTATGATAGGCGCAGGGATAGCGTTAACAGATGGCTTGATTAAGTCGATCACAGACGACCACAAAGAGTTCGCAGAGGTTGCGGGATACGCAAAATTCGTGCTTTACAGCGTTTTCCTTATCATCGGCGCAGGGGCGATTTTTTCTACGTTTGAAGGAGTTACAGACATTGTGGCTAATATTTCCTGGGCTTTTGCGATTGCTCTGGCGATAATGCTGATCCCCGTAGTTTACAGTATGGCCAAAAAGATGTCGAAAGAAGCTTCCTGACCAACTTTCAGTTTTCCGCAACTCCCCTTCTTTTTTAAGCTATTTCAAAGTAAAGATGACTTCTAAATGCGCGTGTATTCATGGATGTTTAGGCTGTTGATGTCTGTTGTTAGGCTTGGCTGTGCGCTACGGCGATGTATCATCACGCGCGCGGAATTATCTGTGGTGCGGGGGGCGGGATTTGAACCCGCGGAGGCCTACGCCAGAGGATTTCTCGGGAAACGTTCTAATCCGCTTAAGTCCTCCCCCTTTTCCTAGAGGTTTCTTCTGACCCGCTACTTAGACCTGGCTCGGGTACCCCCGCCACCCATACTCAAATTGCATGTTTGACTTAAATGTTACTTGCCTAGAAGATAAGGCAAAACCTCACGTAAGTCGTCGCCTTTGACAACAACGTCCGCTTTCTCTTCCACCACCCAGCTACGTGGATTGAAGGCTATTGAGAGGCTTACCCCTTCAAACAATGGTATCAGGGTTTCGTCGTCACCAACAGCCGCACACTCGTCCATTCCCACATTGAACTTCTTCAGCATACGAAGCAAAACGGTGTCCTTGTTGTCAACCGACACGTTTACCTTCACCTCGCCTGTTAGAAGACTGTTCTCAACCTTCAAATCGTTGGCTAAGGAGCCGTCAACTCCGATCTCTCTTTCGATTCTTTCCGTTACAAGGGACAAGCCGGCGCTCAGCAAAACCACCTTAAAACAGTTCCTTCTCAGGATGGTTATGACGTCTCGCGCCCCATCGGTATAAGGTATGCTGTCAACTATTCGCCTAACTCTTCCAAGCTCCAAGCCTCTCCACAGAGAAGCGTCCAACCTAGCCCAATCCTCATACGTGATGACCCCTCGAAAGAACCGCTCAGCATATTGCTTCCCCCTATCCCATGTGCCCAGCCTCTCATGCAAAAACTGCCAGCTGCTAACAGCCTTCATCAAAGTTCCATCCACATCAAAGACCACCAACCTCAGCTTTTTCACCTCTGAAACCTCCACTTACACCTCTGCCTTCGGCGCTAGGGTTATAACATTCAACATATAAGAAATATGTTGGCGGGAGAAGCTGGGCGGGTATAGAGAGTTGATTTAACTTTCCACCGACGCCTAGCCAGGATAGGGCACGAACAGCAGAACCGTAGCTGGTGTAAGCCTCCTAAACTGAAGAAGAGAGCTCGGGGTCGCGGGTTCAAATCCCGTCCCGCCCGCATTAACTTATTTTTCAAAAAGGCTTGAAAATTATGCTTTTTTCACA
>JACUTO010000081.1 GCA_014859755.1 Candidatus Bathyarchaeota archaeon | reverse complement strand
GAACAGAAAAAACTCTTAGAAAAAGAGGGACACAAAGTAATTCAAAAAGGCAAAAGATACATCGTTGCCGACCACGAAAAATCATTGATAAAGCTTTAAACTTGGCAAGCGCGCAAAATGTGCGCGCGCATTAGGGAAGAAAGTAAATATGTGATATCGCGCACGTACACTAAGCTATCTCTGAGATGGTTTACTTTTCTCAGGGTCACCGGCTATAACCTCCTCTTCTATGAGCTCAACAATGAGTGTTGGCCCTTCCTTTGCCAAAATCTTTACCCTACGATTAGGCTTTATGATCGTGTCTGAACGTGCCTTCCAATACTCACCACGAAACCGGATAAACCCCACTTTCTCCGGGCCGATCTCATCTAATGTTCGACCAATTCCGCCAATAAGTTCAAGCACAGTAAGCCGCTTTTTCTTCGCCTTAACTATCTTATAAAGAACCAACGCTGAGAAACCTGTCAAGATCCCTACAAGAGCTATCACCGTGACCATGAAAAACTGATACCATTCTGGAGAAATCAACCATCGTGTAGGATCAAATCGAAGCAGAAGCAACGTTCCTACTGATAAACAAAATATTCCAGCTGGACCAAAAAACTGGAGTCCTGGTTCTCGCATCTCCACGAATACTAAAACTCCGCCCAAAGTAATGAGTACAACAGGTAAGAGATCAACAGAGAACCCCAGCCCAATTAAACCCAAGATTAAAAGGATGCCTCCTATGATTTCTCCTTCATATCCAGCGGTGAAGAAGCCAAAAATGACGCCAAAAACCCCAAGAGTGAACAAGAGATACGCGATCATAGGGTCTGAAATAACACGTAAAACCCGCACGCGTATGCTTGCCCCAAAATAATGTACTGCCGCATTTCTCGTCTGAATCGTCAATCGCCCCTCTTCCGCCACTTCCACGTCAATGCCGTCAACAGCATCTAACAGTTCCTCTGCTGTGGTCGCCACTTTTTCTATGACCCCATAGTTTTTCGCATCCTCTGCCCCTATGTTAAGGTTTTCCGTCACGAACTTGGCGGCAATCGTTTCATTTCTACCGTGCATTTTAGCTCTTTGCACAATAAACTCCGTTAGCGAATTGATTAACTTTGGATCCTGTATCAATTCTCCAGTTGGGTATGCCCGTGGAGCACAAGATCCTAGAATAGAGAACGGTGCCATCGCCGCTACGTGTGATGAAAGGACGATAAAAGTGCCTGCAGACCATGCTGTGGCTCCTTTCGGATGTACAAACGAGATCACGGGGATAGATGACCGTTCAATAAGGTCTATAATGTTAAATGTTGCATCTAGTGAGCCTCCATGAGTGTTTAGAAGAAGCACCACGGCCTTAGCATCGATTTTGTAGGCTTCATCCAACCCTTCCTTGATGAGTTCTGAAGCTCCAAAGTTGATCACTCCATCCAATTCTATAACGATCACCGAATCACTGCTGGATTCAAAGGAAGTGCAAACACCTAGCCATACAGAAAAAAGGAGAATCGTAACGAATACGCGCTCGACACGTAGGCTCATTTCTTCTTAACCTGTTCCCCTTTCCCTACCGCTGCACGGGTTAGGGCGACGATGTTCCCAAGTTCGCGTAGGTCAGTGGTTGAAGTAACCACTACGAGATTCTTTTCTCTCGCAATGTCTGTCAACGTTTGGAGCTCTCGCAACTTTAGTGTGATCGGGCTTTTCCCGTAGACTTCTGCAGCCTGCGCCATCTTCTCTGCTGCGACATATTCTCCTTCGGCAACGATGATTCTGGCTCTCTTCTCCCTTTCAGCTTCTGCTTGCTTTGCGATTGCCCTCTGCATTTCTGCCGGAAGTAGGACATCGCTGATAGCTACCGCGCTCACTTTTATACCCCACGGGTCCGTAAACTCATCTATTTCCTCCTGAATCTGCTTTGTGAACTCTGTCGTTTTTGTCAACAGGTCATCAAGCTCCGCGTGACCTAAGACATCTCGTAATACTGTCTTTGCTAACATTTGAGTGGCATGAACGTAATCCTCTACCTCGCAGACCGCCTTTACGGGATCGACCACTCGATAATACACAAACGAGTCTACATCGCACCGTATATTATCCCTCGTGATTATTTTTATCATGCGTGCATCGTATGTAATAGTCCTTAAGTCCACGATGCGCGTTCTGTCGACTCCCGGCACAATAAAAAATAACCCCGGACCCTTGGCGCCCATAAGCCGACCTAAGCGGAAAATAACTGCTCTCTCATATTCTCTCACGATTCTAATCGAAGACGATAGGATGGATAGGACAATTATCACGAGAACAAACAAAGCAAGGATTTCATATAGTAAAAGAATCACCGAAAAACCATTGAAAATGCCCATTAATAAATGTATATGTCAAGGCCCCCTTCTCTTCCTCAGCACGCCCTCCAGAGGAGCCCTTTATATGCGCGCTAGCCTGTTTAGAAAATGGTTAAAAATGGTCTTAATTCTCCTTTGAGGGTTTAGGGCTATTTTTGAGCTTTTTTCATACGCAACTCAGCTGGCATACTTTCGCTTCTTTTTGAAAGAAACAGTGCTTCATGAAATGAAAAAACCAATTATCACCGCGTGCAGATATAATGGCGCGGTCTAGAAGGCCAAAAACATTGAATAACGGATCCACAACCCTCGCTGAAAACTTTGTCTATGTCCCACAATCCCTAAAAACACGCTCACAAAATAAGGACAAAACAAGCCTGAAAACGCAAAAACGGATTTAAAACCATTTTACACCAATTTCTAAACACCCTAGCGGGCGCATAAGCGGATATGAAAAGATTTTTGGAAAAATAATCACGCCAAAAGAAATGGCAGAAGCTTAAAACATGTATGTCTAATCAGACAGATTGGAAATTGCTATAATTCTTCAAAAAGTCGAGGACAACTGTTAAAATGTCTTTTGCCACTTCATCCTTTCTTCTGTTTCCGTCAACGGCCACAAGTTTTCCGTTCTCTACAAACTTCATGTAAACCTCTCTAACCCTCCTTTGAGTCTCCAGCCTTTCCATAACCGACTTTTTCCGCCTTATCCTTTTGACTACAACTTCAGGCGGGACGTCAATGTATATTGCCAAATCCGGGGGAAGAGCCAACCTGTTAATTTCTTCAATCCATCTGAGGTCTAATTCCGCTGCTCCCTGATAGGCTAAGGACGAGTAGACGTATCTGTCAGAAACCACAATCTTCCCCTCTTCCAACGCGGGCTTAATCTCTTTCTCCACATGATCAACCCTGTCAACCGCAAATAGGAGGGCTTCCACAACGCTTGGCACCCGCCTCTTCCTTTGCAGAATATACGTCCTTATGAACCTCCCAATTTCACCTCGACTCGGCTCAGTGGTGTATACGGCGTCAAAACCCTTTCTTCGCAGATTTCGTACAAGCCGATGGGCATGGGTGGTTTTTCCGCTGGCGTCAAGCCCCTCGATGCAGATGAAAACTCCTTTATTCTTCACCAGTCAGCCCGCCCACTATGCATAATAAATCGATTACCTTAATAATAATGCTCAAGATTGACAAGACTGGGAGAAACGTCGCCATGCGACGGTACTGGGGTGAAATCAAAGATCCTGTTCATGGGTATGTTTACGTTACGGAAGCAGAGAAAGAAATAATCGACTCCTACCCAGTTCAGAGGCTTCATCGGCTGAGACAACTGGCGGGAGCAGAATTTGTTTATCCAGGCGCCAACCACACCCGCTTCGAGCACTCCATCGGTGTCATGTATCTAGCCGGCTGCCTCTCAGAGAATCCAAATCTTTCACAGTATCTCTCAGAAGAAGAGGTTCAATCCATCAGAATAGCCGCCCTACTTCACGACGTAGGCCACGGTCCCTTTTCCCACGTCTTTGAACACCTCCTCGTAAAGTTCCTGAACAAAACCCACGAAGACATGACCCCCTGGATCATCCAAAAATCCGAACTAAGCGACATAATCAACGGGCTGGGATACGACCCCAATGTAATCGGAAAACTAGCGGTTGGGTCACTGCATAAACCGGGCAAGGCTTTCATCGATCAGATAATCCAAAGCTCTGTAGATGTGGACAAACTTGACTTCGTGGTCCGGGACACCTATCACACTGGCGCAGAATACGGATACGTAGACGTCTTCCGTCTCATCCATATGCTGGACGTCCTCGACGAAAACCTTGCGGTTGACTTAGGAGCCCTCTCAGCCCTCGAATCCTTCATGCTAGCCAGACTGGAATCCTTCAAGAGCATATACTTCCACAGAGTTGGACGAGCAGCGCAAATAATGATTGCCATGGCCATGGAAGAAGCGAAAGACGAACTAGGCCTAGTAGACTTTCAGTCACCGGAGGAATACCTAGCCTTCAACGACTACACCGTTTGGACCATGCTAAAGAAATGCGAAAAATCCAGAAAGATCATGGAAGACCTAGAAAGACGCAAACTCCTCAAATGCGCCTACGACAGAACCTTCCACGTAAGAGAAAAAACCATGACCAGCATCTTAAGCGTCGAGGAAATCAGAAACCAAATGAGAGACAAAATCGCCTCAGAGGCAGGAGTTGAAACGCAATCCGTTGTGATCGACGTGCCAACACTTCCCTCAGTGCCTTACCATCACTCTGTTTTACTAGAACCAATGGAAGTCCCAGTTTTTCACAAAACTCGACAGGGAAGAAAAGTTCCTCAGCGACTAAGCGACATCTCCGGAGTATTCGAAGTTCTCAAAGGATTCATAAACATTCTACGCGTCTACACAGAAGAACAGCATCTTGAAAAGGTGGCTTCGGCTGCGGCGAAAGTCCTCGGTGGAACTCCCTCTTCGGTGACGATATCCTATTAAGCGGAGAAAAGTTAAAACGAGGGAACAGATTATTGCATGATGCTCCGGTTTAGGCTCCGGTAGAAGAAAGGACAAGGCTCCTCTTCTGCCAAATATAGCCAGGTTAAACTCAGCTGGACCAAGTATTTCGGCCTTTCGACGCCGAACGGGAGAAAGCCGAAGACCCGGGTTCGAATCCCGGCCGGAGCACCATAAATTTCAGGCTCATTTTCGGCCTATTTGAGTCAAACAAGGCTAATGTACGAAAAGTTGAACAGATGGCTGAAATTGGAGCACGAATTTACTGGTAAAAATGTCATGATCAAGCTCAGATATCAGTTTGGTTAGTTTATCCGTAGACGCGTTTGCGATGACCCACAACCAACAAGAATACCTCGCTTCCCTTGATCTGATAAAGAACCCGATAATCTCCTATTCTTAAAGAGCAAACTCCTTTCCTTTCACCGCGTAAAGACTTTCCTAGTAAGGATTAGTCTTTAATATGTTGATTTCTCGAAGTATCCGAACTTGAACCTCTCTATCCAAAGCTTTGATTCCTTTTAAGAAACGAGGCGTAAATCTAACTTCAAATTTCGCCTTCAAGGTCTAACTCTCGTATAAGCTCATCCAGCGGCCTAGTCTTACCCTCTTCAACCTCTCGCAAAGCAATCTTCAAATCCTTAACAAGTTTCTTATCTTGTACAACCTCAAGGGTTTCCAACAACTCATCCATCAAACTAGCCGCCCTCGCTAGCAATTCTTTCTCCTCAGCAGTTAAAAGAGTCATTACCCTTCCACACCCTTTGTCAAGATATATAATTTCCACAGAAGATTTTAACTCTTACTCCAAGATGGACTACAAATGCGTGACAAAAAGGTTTAACAATAATTGATTTCGTCAAGCATTTTAGTAATTGATTTCTTATATCCCCCGAAACCCGTCGCTGAAAGTTCGCTTGCGCGAAGATTCTCAATTGCACTTATTGCTTGAACACTGCTCCCGCCGATGCATCTTTTGTAACTATCTACTACGCTCAGCAAAACTTTCCGTTTATCATTCAGATATCGCAAGTATTCATCAGAACTCTCACCATATTTTTTAGGTTCTCGTACATTCTTGAAATCCCAAATTATAAACAAATCAGGGAAGAAGAAATGAAGCAATTTTGATGTAGCTGTAGGCCCTATCCTCCTTTTCCTGTCTCCGTAAAGTACATGGAGTTCACAGATTTTCTCGTAAATTCCTTTTATCTTACCTTCATATATTTCAAAATTCTGCGAAGCGAGCTCTATGTTGAACAATTCTTTATGTTCTTCAAGTATCGATGGAACATGCTCCGAGAATTTGCGATACACGTTTTCTCGTATTTTCTTAGGGTAAACTCGGGCCATTTTTCTCCATTTGAACAAGTATGTTTCAAATAGCCATTAGACTAAATCTTTTTCCCAGATTTTACGGTTCAACAACGCGTTTCTCCTTTTTAGAACTCCAAAGTATAATATAGTGTCCTGAAAATCAGAGTGAAAATCTTTTACGGTTTTAAGGAATGTTCTGTAGTCTATAGTATAAAGTACAGGGCATTTTCCACATAATATTTTTCTTCTCACACCTTTGACTGATTCCATACTGATTCTAAAGCACACATTCGGCATATCTTAGGCGTATTTTTACTGGTAAATTCGTGTCCCGATCCCGGCCGGAGCACCAATTTTAATCTTTTAGTGCACAATATGTTTAAATTCAC
>JACUTO010000080.1 GCA_014859755.1 Candidatus Bathyarchaeota archaeon | reverse complement strand
CTAAGCTTCTCAGCCATGCTAGTTGTGGCCTTAACCGCTGTCAGGCAGCATAAGCCAAGCCTCATCCGCAGCATAAAACACTACACAACCCAATGAGAAGTGAAAAAAGAGACGTCGAAGAACGTTCAAAATAGGATAAACCATCAAAGAAAGACTCTGGAAAAAAGGCTGAAAACCCTCAACACAAAAGAAACAGCCATAAAACGGAAAACAAACAAGACACCTAACGAGAGAAAACGGGCAACCACACAACCAACGAGTAATTTCTAAACAGCCTAGCGCGCGTGTGGGTATTCACATTCTAGTTTTGCTTTCTGTCTTGCCCTATGCTTCATATAGATGACAGATGGAATCATCACTAATCCAAGTGCAAGCACGATTGCATCAACCGATAACAACTGATGAGAATGGGTTGGTGTCCTTCTTAACTTGAAATTGCCAATAATATGCTTTTCATCAAGAGTCCAAATGTATATCAATTCATGATGTCCTGCTTTATTCTCAACTTGAACTTGATAGACATCACTTGTCAAAACTTTTACACTATACTCATATACTGAACCTTCAACTTTGAATACCTCTCCGACTGTTTGACCAACAATGTGAAGGGCACCTAGTCCTGTGCTACTAATATCCAAATCCAGCCAATATCCATCCTCTGCACGAAATTTGTCAGAATTATACCAACCTTTTGTGGTTATATCTACTGATGTCTGATATGCCGTTTCAACTTGAGGAGTTGAGAACAAAAGAACTATTGAAACCAAGCCAGTTACAAACAGAATCACTCCAAGAATCAAGAATTTTTTCGCATACGGAAAGGTGAACATTTTCAATCAAGTATTCTTCTTCTCTCAACATAATAGATTAGCAACGGAGTGATGTGCGCGCTTGAGATACCTTACAGAGCCCCTAAAGGAAGAGTACATACTCATCATGCATACAAGTGTCAAGACGCGGGGGCTATTTCTCTGGTGTTGTATTCTCTGAGATATTTCAGGTGGTCTTCATCGTATGGATAACTCTCTGTAGGCAGATATGGATAAGCACTCATATCGTAGAAAGGTAATGGGTCTACTGTAAACTCCACAGAGGGATTCCCCTCTTCTTTGAACCAAAGAGAAACATACAAGAAGAAGTCTCTTTCCATATTTTCTGGAGGAGGCGCGATATTGGCGGGGAACTTGAGAGCGACTTTGTCTCCTTGCCTTCCGATCACAAATTTATCGTCTGCATTGAGTACCAACGGAGTTACGTCGCCGTATCTTGTGAAGTTCCCTGTAGAAGTCGAATTGGTATAGAATGCTTGGTAGAGATAAACGTTAGCTGGGTCAATTCTCTGAATTATCACGTCTTTTTGCGGGGTTATGTCTACTCCAATATAATCGAAGGGTACCTCCCAGAAATTGTTTATTCTAAGTGAGTAATCATTTGTGGGGAAAAGGCCTGTCAGGTCAACAACAATAGTCCTAGGTTTTGCATCAGGTAGCATCGGAAACTGCCTACTTTCCGGGACACGCACCCAAGTCCCACGCGCATCTTTAACCTCCATGTAGGGGGGTGGAATAGGTTGCGTACCATTTGGCACAGGCTGCGCCCAAAACCTGTCATACCATTTGCCCTGGTCTTCATCGGGACCCCAATCAAGTATTCCGTTGACTAGGAGCTTGATTTCCTTTGCATTAGATAAATCACCCAAATTTAATTCTAATCTATTCCATTCAATATTGTCCCATGATGGACTATAAATTCCATTATGTGCAGTTGTGAAAATTCCATCCAGTTTGGAGATCTGAGGCAAGACATCTTCACCCTTTTCATTGACAGCGGAAATCGGCGTCAACGGATTCTTGCTTACGGTATAAATCTTACCCATAAATTTCGGATCAATGTATTGCTCGCCCATAGTTGTATAGACATTTACATCCGACGGGTGGTCAACAACCAGCACATAAGCCGCATCTAGGTAAAAGATTTCATCATATCTTTCGGTTATAATGAGATCATAATAACCATTCCTTGGTCGTAATTGACTTCTGTCTAGTTTGATGTAGTCCCATGGGTAATTTCTCCAAAATACGGGCCACCCATCTTCTTTCAAATAATTGAGATATCCTAGGTAGCCTCGGCTTGAGACATCTCCGGCATAAACATAACTGATTCCGTTCCAAACAAACAACGAAGGACAGGATGCGTATCCACTAATTAGCTGATACTGTGCAACAAGTATCATGCGACCTTGTAGGTCTATAGTTCTAGTCGAACTTGTTACTCCATCACTCCAGTACATGAATTTGAATACGGCAGTTTCAGTTTCGACGTCCACTGGCACCGTAATGGTGTGTCTTCCCACATCCAAGAGTTCGGAATACGGGGTCGAATAGCTCACTCCATCTAGGGTGAAACTCAAGGCACCAGCGCCAGATGCGGCAACGGTGAGTGTGTGTTTACCTGTGGGAACAATTTTGAATGTTCCGGTCAAACCCCCTGCAATTACAGAGTGGGTTCCTTCGCTGCTTTCGGTTACGGCGGTTTCTACGGTTGTGTTTTCTCCTGCCGAAAGCTGTATTGTTTTGGTTTCCTTGACCACATCGTTGACTCTGAAAGCCAGCGGATAACTGAGAGTTTCGTTTCCAATATTGCTCACTTTAACCGAGATTTTGATGGTTTCATTGGCCCAGGCTTCATACGGACTAATATTCAAATCAGATACGATGAAAGTGGATGGTGGAGGCACATCAGTGATTATGAATGTTCCATTCAAACCTCCTATTTTAACAGAGTAGCTTCCCTCATTAATTTCGGTAACTAAGAACTCCACTATTCTGGATTCATTACCTAAAAGCTGGACTGTCTTGGTGTCTTTCACCATACCGTTGATTGTGAGTTTCACCGAATAATTGCCTTCTTCCTCCCCTACATTAGTCACGTTTACTGAGATCAATATGGGCTGACCCACGCCTGCCTCAGCTGGGTAAACGGTCAGATTGGTTACTTGGAACTCTGCCTTCTTAAGTGGTGGGTGCAGCGTTACAAAATAATAATTATACCCTCCAATTGCAATAGCGACAATAATCATAGCTACAATTGTCAAGTCAACAATTCGGGTTGACCGCAACTTAGTAAACGCTGATCGCAACTTGAATGCATTCATATTATCCCGCAGCGTCGCTTCGATTCTCTATTGGCGTAACTTGATTCTTTCGCCTGCGCGCCCTAAAGCGCCTGAAAAAGCCACCAATACGGAAAACTTTGGGCTTGTCAAGTAAATCAATCTTGACTGCATTGTAGTCACAGGCTATGTAACACTCTAAGCATTTGGTGCATCTATTAAATGATCCATGATCAACCAGATTGATGTCCACTGGACATACTTTTTCGCATTTTCTATCGTCCAATGTGCGGCAGAAAAGGCAAAAATCTAGACGACCATCTTCGCAATCTTCGGGGCACCCCTTCATAACGCATTTCTTATCCTCCACTCTCAATTTGATGAAGGGACTTAATGCGCCTGCACCTCTTAAGAGCGCTCCCACGGGGCAAAGTTTCTTGCACCAGAATCTCCTTTCTCTTAGGCTTACGAGGACCGCTGCTATTGGTATTGGCCAAAACTCAAGTATGAAGGGTAAATATTTCCCTGTAATGGACGCCATGGATCTAAGATGAACCATGCCTCTGGTCGCTATTCCTATGGGGCAAACAACACAGAACACTGGAAGCCTAAGAGCAGCGGCGCCAACAAATGCTGAAGCCATAACTCCGTTTGCCAAACCCCCATATCTTTTAGACGTTACTTTGCCTACTGGGCATGACGGACACACCAAATTTTTCCCATTTTCCTCATGTCCATTGTGCTTGCTTTGCCTTCGCCGTAGAGATCTCTTGTTCCTTTTTGCCTCAACTTTTGGAAGAAATTTCTCGACGCCTTTATCAAAGCTGTCTACTATTGTGCCGATGGGGCAAACCCAACTGCAGAAAGCGTTTCCCAACAGAACTATTGGAATGATGAAGAGAAGCATGGCAACGATGGTTATGATTTCAACTTCGCCAGTTAGCAGAGTCTGCACTGCGCCGAGTGGGCATAAAATCCATGCTCCTGGATTCGTGTTGCCAAAGCCACTTATCCATGTGTTGCAGACTGACTGGGTGATAGGCACAACAAGAGAAGTTTTAGTTAGAGTTGGTCCTCCGAGAAGGAAGCTGTACACTGATACCCGAGGGGCTCCTGCTACGTAAGCAACTGGCACTATAAAAAGAAGCAGAAATACAGCCTTACTGACCCATCTTAAGTATCGCAGGTTCTTTCTCCAGTGTCTCGTATTCGTCGTCAAGTCCCTCATCCTTCATTATTACGTTCATTCATCAGGTGTATGATACAGCCGTTGACGGAAAGCTTAATCTTTGTTGCCATAACATCGATACAACGATTTAACGATTTTGGCGCTTATTAGATGAGTATCGTCGGTGTTCTTTGTATCTTGCGCGCACGAGGTTTGTTTAGTGCTCACGTCTCCATTCCACCGTGACCGTAAAGCTACACTCAATGGAACAGACAAGAGTTATCGTCTCTATGTTGCTAAGATGGTTGCCTTCAAACTTTTCCTTCCTTGGGAAAACAGGTTGATTGATGGTCCAACGGGTAAACAGTCTAAAACTTAGATTTCTGTTTCTTATATTTCTCTTTTAGTCGGTTCGTGGACGGAGAATAGCGTTAAGAGCAAACAAGGGACGTAAAGCGTTGACGACAAGAGGAAAGGAAGTGCAGGAGACAAATACTGGTACATGAAGCCGCCCGAGAGCTGGCCTAAAGAATTCATGACGTAATAGAAGAAATATGTGCTGCCCGCTATCTTTCCACGTTTTTCTCTAGCGACCAAGTCGGCTTCTAACGCTGGATACGCCGTATTTACAAGAATTAAAGCCACCCCCAAGAGTAGAAAGCATATCGAAAGAACTATCAGATTTCCGTACACAAAAGCTATCATCGCTGGTATGAACAGAAACCAACCCACAGATAGCGACTTCTTCCTTCCAAATTTATCAATAATCTTTCCGCATGGCAGAGCCGAAAGGATGCCCACCGCTGAAAACCACATCATCAGAACCGCCCACTCAAACTCCTCAATGTGAAGAACATCCGTTGCATAGAATATCAAATTGAGAGAGCATGCGAACCACGCAAAGTTGTAAAATGCAAAACTAACGAACAAGAAGAGCATCGAACGAGATACTGTTTTCAATGCCCTTAGGCTTTCACTGACGGAATCGGGAAAGGCTCTGAAGGATTCAACTAGAGGTATTCTTTCAGTTCTGCTTCCCAATGTTTCTCTAAGTCTTATTCTTATGACAGCCCCAATCAAGAATGACGCAGCAACGATGAGATAAGCAATCCTCATCCCAAAGATTAGGCCATATCGAATGGACAGAAGACCCGCTATGATGGGTGACGGTACCGAGACGTAATGAACGAGGTTGATGATTGAGAAACCCATCCCTCGCTTCTCTGGCGGCATCGAGTCAGCCACAAGGGCTAGAAGGGCTGGCTGGTAGATGAGACACAGACTTTGCAACACAGCCGCCACCAGAATGAAATGCCAGGTGGGAGCGGCCGCGTAGAAAACATAAGTAACCGCAGTTCCGAAGGTCATAATAACGATAAGCCATCTCCTTCCATGCTTATCCGCGAGATATCCTCCTGGAAACTGGACCAATGCCAAAGTTGCGTAAGAGGCAAAACCGATGACCCCTACGATGAACGGCGTGCCCCCTAATCCCTCAACGTATTTGGGGTAGTATGTGTAGGGTATGGCCCCCGCAGAAATAATTATGATCAACGTAATTGTCAGCACTAAAATGTTGCCGCTAATGAATGAAAACTCCTCTCTGAGTCTAGCTAAGATGGTCAACCAAATTCTCCTTGAAGAAGAAAGAGAACCTATACAGTAAATAAATTAGTATGGTTTGCCGTTTCAGTTTGGAAAGTACATCGGTTCAAGGCGCGCGCGCATTTTGAAGACTCCAAGTTTCACTTTAAGAGGGGAAATAGTTAAATTTTGAAGCTTTCTACCGTGCACCTATGGCTAAAATCTGCCTCGTCACACACTTTTTCCCACCCCACATCGGAGGTATAGAGAAGGTTGCCGAAGAACAGTGTAAACGATTAGCAAAATTGGGTTATCAAGTATCCGTTTTGACAAGCAAAACATGGAAACAAAATGAGCGCCACGCAGAAGGAATCAAAGTATTCTCCTATTCCATCCTAAATCTAGCTGAAAGAGTTGGCATACCCTACCCCGTTCTCTCGTTCGAAGCGTACAAAAATTTTGCAGAGGTGATAAAGAAGTGCGACATAGTTCACGCGCATGGTCACGCCTACATGTCGTCATATATAGCGTGCAAAGTTGCCGAGAAATACAAAAAACCCTTCATCTTGACGCAGCACAACACATTCATAGACTATCAGTCATGGCTAAACATAGTCGAACACGTAAATGACTGGACTGTTGGTAGGGTGGTTTTGAAAGGCTCGGATAGAGTGATTGCTGTCAGCAGGAAGACGATGGAGTACGTTCTCAAACTGGGCGCAGACATGTCAAAAACATCAGTGAT
>JACUTO010000079.1 GCA_014859755.1 Candidatus Bathyarchaeota archaeon | reverse complement strand
ACATTCATTTTCCTCGTGCTTAAGATAACCCAATAAACACCTACGTTCTCCTTGTTCTAGCTGGTTTGAACAGCAAAAAAGCGCGCGCATATCAGCAATTTCCTTGTTCTTAATCCTAGACAGCTCACCCATTTGCTATTTCTCCATTTTTTGACCGAGAAACATGCCAGCAACCTCTTGCACAGAAGTTGCTTGGTCAGAAGCTTTTCCGGGCCTCCATCTTTCAAACCTCGGAAACCTTAAAGCTAGCCCTCGGTTTTCTCCTTCCCTCCAGTTACAGGTATGTGCAGGGCTCTCAGTTATTTCGGAGCCTCGAACCTCAAGAATGTATTTGGGGGCAAACCAATAGTCGGCCTCCATTTCTTTGGTCACCAAAACTCTTGCGGGAGGTCTATCTCGTTTGGCATCCTTCAACTTGTCAGGTAGACGTCCCAGTTGCTTGTCGGAAAAGCCGGTTCCAAGCTTGCAAACTGTCTGAAACATGTCCTCATCATGGTTGTAGGCGGCGCATAACAGGGCTCCGTAGGTTCCGCCTCTCTTTCCTTTCCCGGCATAAGCCCCAACCACTACTAAATCAAGAGTATCTGACAGATCCGAGGCATAGCTCTCTTTCCATTTTATCCACAGCCATTCTCTTGCCCCAGCCCGATAATAAGAGTTGTCGGCACATGATTTGCACACCATTCCTTCCAAACATCGTTGTATGCAGTCTTGGAAGAACTCATCTATTTCTTTCAGCTCTGAACTTGTTACTCGACGTGTTATATCAATGTACTTTTCGTTTTCTACTATCTGCTCTAGCTTCTTTCTTCTTTCTGGATAACTCTTTCTCATGTAGGATTTTCCGTTTATGTATAGGATGTCGAACAGCATGTATTTTACAGGGATCTTCTCCGTATACTCCTTAACGTTATACTTTCTTCTTCTCTGCATCAATTTCTGAAAAGGGCAAAATACATCTTTATCAAAGTCGTAAGCCACTACCTCTCCGTCAAGAATCGCCTTTTCAGCTTTAATATGCTTACTAACGCTCTCCACGACTTCTGGAAATTGATCCGTTACATCGGTTAGTCTTCTAGAGAACAGCTTAACCTTGGTGCCCTCCTTGTGTGCTTGAATTCTCTCCCCATCATATTTTTCCTCAGCGGCCACAACTTCCGATCCTATTTTCTCCATAATCTCGGACATTTCAGATACTCTTTGAGCAAGCATGGGTCTAATGGGACGGTTTAAGGCAATTCTGATGCGTCTTACACCCTCTAATCCCCTCTTCGCCAGAACTTTGGCTACATATCCTATGTCTGAGCAAATATTATAGGCATGCTCAAGATCCGCCCTATTCTTCTTGGATCCAAGGAAAGCAGCGGCCAAAGCATCCAGAACCGTCATATCCCCCACCCCCAGTCTTATCTCCCCAGTGGCCAATCTTGCAAGATACCTTCTTTCTTTGGGATTGGCACTTTCTAACATGGCAGCTAAAGCTTTTTTCTTAATCTCTTGAGAACCCGAACCAACAGCCGTAGCGATTTTCAATAATCCTGTATGTACAGTCTCTACAGAAAGTGCGTCTTCAAATGTGAAAAAGTCTTCGCCCCCCTTTTGTTTTGCTCCTACTAATTTGTAGGCTACTTCTCCAAGGTCGCCGACTTCCTTCATTTCCTCTTCGACTTTCTGTTTATTAACACCCGCTGCAAGAGCGATAGCCGATTTAGCCATCTCGTCTCCTATTCCTAAATGGATATTCTTGTATCCTGCATCAATCTCTCCTAATACGAAATAGCAGATCTTGTCAATATTCTTCATCGTAGCCTCTTTGATCAGCTCAGCCAAGACATTGATCATTGCGTTTCGTGACGAGGTTTTTTCCAGTTTTTCAAAAGACCTAATCAAACGAGAGAACTTCAATTTGATCTCCTTTCTTCTAAGGAAAACATCGCATTAACCACTTTGACTCGAGCCCCATTATGATCCAGAGGATTGAAAATTATCAACAAATTTGTAGTCTCATCCAAGCTCTTCACCAGGATTCTCACTTTTCATTCTTAATCGCATTTCCTAACTTGTCTCCTCCAGTATTCGCAGATATCTGCTAAACTTCTGCTTCAATCGCCTGCCATTATTTGTAAGGGAGTAGAGCTGGCGTTTTGGGGCGTTTTCAGCGGGTTGACTTATGCCCTTTTTAACTAGCCCAATTTCATTAAGGTCTTTAAGATGCCGGTAAATGTTGCGCAGATTTGTGTCATCAAGGTAACAGCGGAATTTTTTCTTGAGGGTTGTCCAAATATTGTAACCATAAGAAGTGATTCCATAGAGTTCATTCTGATATATTATTGCTAAGATTTTCAGTTTTGTTTCTCCAATAGTTCCAACAGGTCGGGGCACTTTATACATCCTCAACATTTATAAGGGACTACGAGAATATATGGTTTACCTATAGGTAATTTACCTTATAGTTATTTGGCAAGCCGAAATGCCGTAATTAACTGGCGCGTCAGTTTAAACGTTGAAGGTGTTTGTCTGCGGATGAAGAAACTGATCTCCAGTTACGGAAACAAATATGAGGATTGGAACTTTTCAGATCTGAACTCGGCAGCAAGTAAAATCAGAAATTATAGGGATGTCAAACATGCAACATTCAATACATATACAACGTTTCCTATGCCCACAGTGTGGTAGCTTAGAACTCGTTAGGGACGAGGAGATGGGTGAGATTGTCTGCAGCAAGTGTGGGCTGGTCGTCCTAGAGGACATGCTAAATCGAAGCCCTGAGTGGAGAGCCTTCACTGTGGAGGAGGAACGCTCTAAAAGAAGAGCTGGAGCCCCAATCAGGTATTCTCATTTTGATAAAGGCTTATCGACGGTAATTCGAGTTGACAAAGATGCTTTCGGCCGACCACTTTCCTCCAAAGCAAAACGACAAATGTGGCGCCTTCGAAGGTGGCAAATCCGATCAAGAATACGCAGCTCAGACTATCGGAACCTTATGCGCGCCATGAACGAACTTCAGCGCCTTTCCGAAAAACTTCATATTCCGTCTTCCGTTCAAGAAATGGCAGCAGTTCTTTACCGTAAAGCCCTCAGCTTGGATCTTATTCGAGGACGTAGCATAGCAGCCATCGTAGCAGCGGCGCTCTACGCTGCCTGTCGATTCACCAAAACACCAAAAACGCTCAAAGAGGTCGTAGAAGCAAGCCTTAGAGACAGAGATGAGGTTGCAGGCGCCTACCGTTTGCTCATACGCACATTGCAAATGAAAATGCCGATCCACGATCCCTTAGACTACGTTTCTAAAATTGCTTATGAAGCAGGCATCTCTGGGGAAGTGCAAGGTCTTGCTGTTAAGATCCTTCGCGAAGCCAAACGTAAGCGCATAACTATGGGCAAAGATCCCATGGGAGTCGCCTCCGCAGTGCTGTACATCGCTTGCCAGCTTATGGGCAAGAACGTAACTCAGAAGGAGATCGCAGACGCATCAGGCGTAACAGAGGTCACCATAAGAAACAGAAAGAAAGAACTTATGAAAAAACTCAACTTGATTTCTGACTCGCGCAGCGAACTTGAGGTAGTTTAGTATGTGGGCTATGCTTTGCTGTCGACAGAAAAGTTTGAATGTGAAAAGGAGTTCGTGAGTGATACCCAAAATGTCTGTTGAACAATTTCTTTCGGCAAGAGTTGGCGACCTAATGACTAAGAGGGTCGTTGCCATAGATGCAAGCATGACGGCGAATGAAGTGGCTAGGTTTATTGTGAAGCATAATGTAGAGGGTTTTCCTGTAACCGAAAAAGGAAGGCTCATAGGAATTGTTACTGGGTGGGATTTACTAACAAAAGTCTTATCCAAAGGCTTGAATCCAAAAACAGCCAAAGTGCAAGAATTTATGACTCCTTCGCCCATAACATGTTCCCCTGACTATACGGTTCTTCAAGCAGCTAAGCTCATGGCTAATCATGGAATAAAGCGTATTCCGGTGGTTGAAAACGGCAAGGTTGTTGGGATTTTTACTTCATATGACGTAACGGTGTATAGGAGAATTACAGATTACACTGACTTCAGCCATTAAACCGCGCGCGAATACTAGGCAATCATGTTATCAGAGTTCGCTCGGAAACCTTTTAGACACCAAAAGTTAAGGTTTTGAGCAGCAATCTTATGCTACGTAAGAGCTTTCAGGCACTCCTCTTCTTTCTTCCGCCTTTCTCATTCTTCGATGGTGTTCAGCAACTTCCTTCAGTTTTTGCTTTATTTTTTCCGCCTCCTTTAACAGATTTTCTGTGTCGACATGTAAATCATAAACGTGATTTAGGGTTTTGATAAGCACTGCCGCGCCTTCAGGATCCGGCATAAACGCAAAAGCAGGAACCATGAACGCTACCCCTGTGATTTTTCTAGTTAAGCATTCATTTAGGATGCTGCCGGCGATTCCGCGAATAATTCCTGCAGTGATCATTTTCACACCTTTCTCTTCGCATTCCTTACGCTTTTCAGGTTCTGCCGCGCAAAATGACTTACGTTCTTTTGGTATGCCTCGGACAGCAAAGCCTTCCAACACAACTAGTTGCTTCACTCTTTTTTCTTCTGCCCAATCAAGTAGTGTAGAAGCGATGGGGTATGAACCGTCAGAGCGAAGCGGGATCTCGCACACAACCGCTGACAGTTTTCCTTCCTCGTCTGAGTAGATTCTGAATGGGTGTCTTAATTTGCCGTCCATGAAAACAACTGCTGGCGGTATATACCTAGATCGTACATGCGCGATTTCTTTCATTTTCAGTTGATCAATAATATGGCTGACTGCTATTCCCCCTACTAGTCCCGCACCGGCAAACCCAAGGACGACGAGTGGTTCTTTCAGTTTAGCCTTCTCGGTTTCTACAATGTTCACTTCAGAAATTTCCGTTTTTCTCGGCAATACCTTAACATCCCCAGTTCTTTATATTCAACGCGTATATTTATGCTAATCTGCACATGGATATTTCCCATGTACTTATTTCCTATGGTCAAGAAACTTGAACTAGAGGAAATTTAATTGTTCTCAGAGATTTA
The DNA here is from genome assembly GCA_014859755.1 of Candidatus Bathyarchaeota archaeon. GTDB lineage: Archaea > Thermoproteota > Bathyarchaeia > Bathyarchaeales > Bathyarchaeaceae > Kmv02. The sequence goes on along the minus strand of JACUTO010000079.1, from coordinate 1,746 downwards.
GTTGTTAGAAAGAATTTATGGAGAATTGTGCCTTGAGAATAGGTTTCTTTGTCTGGGACTATCCACTGGCGCTTGTTGGTGGTTTAGGCACCTATGCTGAGTATATAACGCGAGCGCTTAAATTCTCACTTCCTAGCAAATATCGTTTATACTTTGTAACAAAGTTATTCTTGCGCATTGAATTATGATGAAGTATGTCTTATGTCTTAAGAAAGCTTTATAAAACATGCTGAGAATATATAATATAGGGAAGGCAAGCTAAGTGATTATTGTAACCTTGATTCTATAGATGTTGCTTGCCTTTGTCTAAGAGGGTGATATGAGATGTTGTGGATGAGAAGGGTTACTGGAGAGGATATTAGGTCAACCTATAAGTGGTTGTCGAAAGACCCACCTTTCACCAGTAACATGGAGAGTATTAACGAAGCACGTAAGTTGTTGAAGTGAAGAAAAAGAGATTATTTGATTCTGATTAGATAAACACTATCTCCAAGTTTTTTGACTTTAACCTTATTCTTCAATTCTCTAGTTTTTATTGTATTTCTTAATCCAAATGATAATGTCTTAGGATTCTTTTCATAAGCTACTTTGGCAGAATCAAGATTTGACTCCAAAAATTCGTTGATAATCTTATCGTAGATTCCCATTCTCTTGGATTTAGGGATTTCTGCTGGTTCTATGAACTTATACTTTTTCGGGCTCATCGATTTTCCCCATAGAATATACTGGTTAGATATTTAAATATCGCCCGCGCCTGTAACGAATTGTTGGTTTAACATTTCTTTTCCTTAAAGGTTTTGGTTCAAATACTCTATGTATGGTTGAATAGTTGAATATTTACATGAGATTCCGTGCGCTTTTCTGATTCTATTAACATAAACTTGCTCTTTAGTGTGTGGTATCAACCATAGTAAACATTCCATGATGAGAATTGGACAGTATGAGACAAGGAAAAACTAAAAAGATAGTTTGTTTCAAATATATGGATGAGGTTCTGTCATGTCACAGGTTGTAGTAAAAAGGCCGAGACGCCGTTTACAGGGTGAGCAAAACTTCATTGAAAAGATTCTGGTTGCGCTTGATGGGTCCGAATCGGCAGACAAAGCTTTGGATTTCGCACTTGACCTCGCTCAGAAATATCTTGCAAGCATTGTATTATTGAGCATTATCCAGCCTGTCATTGTGCCGATGATTTCGTATCCAGCTACACGCGTGCGCAGTGTGTCCTCCGTTCCTCCTGCAGCCATAGGCTTCTACTCAAAAGGATTTAGAGCCGGCCACAAAAAAGTACTCTCTCAAGCTCTTAAAAAAGCCAAGAAGATCAGACCTAAATTGGAAGTTTCAACAAAGCTGGTGGAAGGACGACCATCTGACAAGATAATTGAAGCTGCTAAAGAAGGAAACTTCGACATTATAGTCATGGGAAGCCGGGGACTGGGCGGCATAAAAGAATTCTTTTTAGGAAGCGTCAGCGACAGAGTTGCTGACGAAGCACCGTGTCCAGTGTTGATAGTCAAATAATCTCTTCACTAAAGAATAGTTAAAATCATCAGCGAGTTCGCGCGCCTGCTTCTTCATACCCAAAACTGGTCGCTATTTTTTCTTGATTCTAGTGTCAAAGGTAAACCATTAGTCTTAAGTTGGCAAATTTTTTGTGGTAAACCTTTTTATATGAGCTTTGCTACTGAAGGGTTCTGTCACAATTACTCATGCTTGAAAGAAGCTTTTGAAGGCTTTTGAAAATTG